>NZ_PCYV01000044.1:0-14040 GCF_002553785.1 Lactobacillus sp. UMNPBX15 | reverse complement strand
AAGTGCCAGATCGTGAATCCGTCGATTCATGATCCAACACTAGGTTAGTATGTTTCTTTTACATTAAACTTCCTATTAAAAGATTACCCTTGAAACTGGTAAAATAGATAAGTAAGTATAGAGAACAATTTATTAAAAAGGGGAATAAAATGGCAGATAAAAAATTACTTCTAATCGATGGTAACTCTGTAGCTTTCAGAGCCTTTTACGCTCTTTATCGTCAACTAGAATCTTTCAAAAGTCCGGACGGCCTGCACACTAATGCCATTTATGCTTTTAAAAATATGCTTGATGTCCTTTTGAAGGACGTTGATCCAACTCACATTTTGGTAGCTTTTGATGCAGGAAAAGTAACTTTTAGAACAAAGATGTATGGAGAATATAAAGGTGGACGTGCCAAAACTCCAGAAGAGTTGCTCGAACAAATGCCTTACATTCAAGAAATGCTGCATGACTTGGGTATTAAAACTTATGAATTGAAGAATTATGAAGCAGATGACATCATTGGTACTTTTGCTACGAAGGGTGAAAAGACCGGGTTCACAACCACGATCGTAACTGGTGACCGCGACTTGACCCAACTTGCGTCCGACAAGACGATTGTCGAAGTAACTAAATCTGGTGTTTCTCAACTTGAAGCCTACACGCCTGAACATATGAAGGAAGTTAATGGTGTTACTCCAACCGAATTCATCGACATGAAGGCCTTAATGGGTGATAACTCTGATAACTACCCAGGTGTCGAAGGTATTGGTCCTAAGACAGCTTCTAATTTAATTCAAGAATATGGTTCAGTAGAAAATCTTTACGATCATATTGATCAAATGAAGAAATCTAAGCGTAAGGAACGTTTAATTCGTGATAAAGACAAGGCCTTTTTAGCTAAAAAACTTGCTACAATTGATCGTGATTCACCAGTTACCATTGATATTGATGATGTAAAACGTCAACCAGTTGATTATGAGAAACTGCGTCAGTTCTATGAAAAGATGAATTTCCGTAAGTTCTTGGCAGAACTTAATGCGTCAGGTGCTGGTCAAGGTAGTGCAGATGTTGAAAAAGTTGAATACACCGTTTTAAATGATGACAATGTTAAAGATGTCAAAGCTACTGAAAAAGACACTGTTGAATTTTATCTAGAAATGCTCGGTGCTAACTATCACCTAGCTCCTTTTGTTGGCTTCAGTTTGAAGCTCAATGACAAGATCTACGTTTCAAGATACGTGGAATTGCTTGAAGAAGATAATATCAAGCACATCTTAGAAGGCGAAAAGATTAAGAAGAATGTCTTTGACCTAAAGAGAACAATGGTTGCTGCACATCGTTTAGGCATTCATACGCACGGCCTTGATTACGACATGCTTTTGGCATCCTACTTGATCAATAATGAAAACAACTCTAATGATCTGGGTGAAATTGCCCATCTTTATGGTGATTACTCCGTTAAGACCGAGCTTGAAGTCTACGGCAAAGGTAAGAGTGAACATGTTCCCGATAATGACGATGAATTGTTCAACCACTTAGCTTCCAAGGTCAACGCCATTGAAAAGCTTAAGCCGGAGCTTCTTAAAAAGCTTAAAGAACACGAACAGGATGCTTTGTTTGACACAATCGAAATCCCAACTGCTCGTGTTTTAGCCAGAATGGAAATGAACGGGATGAAGGTTGAAGCCAGCACTTTGCTTCAGTTGCAAAATGAATTTGCCGTTAAATTGAAGGAACTCGAAGACAAGATTTATGACCAAGCCGGTGAAAAGTTCAACTTGAACTCACCAAAGCAATTAGGTCACATTTTGTTTGAAAAGCTTGGTTTGCCAGTTATCAAAAAGACTAAGACTGGTTACTCAACTTCAGTTGAAGTCTTGGATCAATTAAAGACGCAAAGCCCAATCGTTAGTGAAATTTTGGATTACCGTCAAATTGCCAAGATTCAATCTACCTATGTAAAGGGTCTGCTTGATGTTATCCAACCAGATGGTCGTGTACATACACGTTACTTGCAAACTTTGACTGCCACTGGTCGTCTGTCCAGTGTGGATCCTAACTTGCAAAATATCCCTACCCGCACCGAAGAGGGTAAGCAAATCAGAAAAGCTTTCGTGCCAAGTGAACCAGACGGCTACATTTTCTCTTGCGATTACTCACAAGTTGAACTTCGTGTTTTAGCTCACGTTTCGGGCGATCAAAACATGCAAGAAGCCTTCAAGACCGGTTATGATATTCACTCACATACCGCGATGAAGATTTTCCACTTGGATTCACCAGATCAAGTAACGCCACTGATGCGTCGTCACGCTAAGGCTGTTAACTTCGGTATCGTTTATGGTATTTCCGATTACGGTTTGTCCAAGAATTTAGGTATTTCTAGAAAACGTGCGCAAGAATTTATCGACAACTACTTCGAACAATATCCTCAAATCAAGGATTACATGAATAAAGCAGTACAAGAAGCACGTGACAAGGGCTATGCCGAAACAATCATGCACCGTCGCAGATACTTGCCAGATATTCACGCTAAGAAGTACACCGTGCGTGCCTTTGCTGAAAGAACTTCTATTAATTCACCAATTCAAGGTTCAGCTGCCGATATTATTAAAATTGCAATGATTAACATGCAAAAGAAGTTAGATGAACTACATTTGAAGACTAAAATGGTAGTGCAGGTACACGATGAATTGATTTTTGATGTACCAAAAGATGAGCTAGAAACAATTAAAAAGATTGTGCCTGAAGTAATGCAATCAGCTGTTAAGTTGGACGTGCCATTGATTGCTGATTCTGGCTGGGGACACAATTGGTATGATGCAAAGTAGGTGATAAAATGCCTGAAATGCCTGAAGTTGAAACAGTTCGAAGAACGCTGCTTCCTTTAGTTAAGGGAAAAACTATTAAAAAAGTGATTTTGTGGTATCCAAAAATTGTAGCGACTGATCATGAAAAATTTTTATCTGAATTGCCTGGTAAAAAGATTATCGATATTGATCGCTACGCCAAGTATTTGCTTATTCGCTTGAGTGATAATTTAACGATTGTTTCTCATTTGCGAATGGAAGGAAAGTATCATTTAACTGCGTCTGATGCGCCTAAGGATAAACACGATCACGTTGAGTTTGTTTTTACTGATGGAACAGCGTTGCGTTATAATGATGTGCGCAAATTTGGGCGGATGCAGCTAATTTTAACTGGCACCGAAAGACAAACTACAGGGATTGGTAAGCTTGGAGTAGAACCAAATAGTTCTAAATTTACTTCAGAATATTTAATCAATGGCTTAAAGCGTAAGAAGAAAAATATCAAAAACACTTTGCTTGATCAATCAGTAGTAGCTGGTCTAGGTAATATTTATGTTGATGAGGTTCTTTGGCGAACCAAGATTCATCCTTTAAGTCAGGCCAATAAAATTCCTGTGGAAAAAGTATCTGAATTACATGATCAGATCAATAAAATTATTGCCGAAGCAATTAAGCTGCAAGGTACTACAGTTCATTCCTTTTTGAATGCGAATGGACAAGTCGGTGGCTTTCAAAGTAAATTGCAAGTTTACGGTCATGTAGGTGAGCCCTGCCCAGTTTGTGGTACTAAATTTGAAAAAATTAAGGTTAATGGTCGGGGAACCACTTTTTGTCCTCATTGTCAGGTGATTTATAAATGAGTTATGTCTTAGCATTAACAGGTGGAATTGCCACCGGTAAAAGTACTGCTGATGATTTTTTTAAAAAGAAAAACATTCCGATTATTGACTGTGATCAAGTTGCCCACGAACTGATGAAACCGGGCAATGCATCTTGGCAAGTGATTAAAGATCATTTTGGGGTAGAATATTTAAATTCAGACCAAACAATAAATCGTAAAAAATTAGGGCAATTAGTTTTTAGTAATAAAAGAGCCTTGTCTGAATTAAATCAGTTGACGCATCCGTTAATTTTCGATAAAACAGTAGCAAAGATAAAAGAATATCAGAATTTTGCTCTTGTTATTTTAGATGCACCAGTGTATTTTGAAGCGGGATTGGATAAAAAACATGTAGCTAATGGAGTTTTAGTGATTACCCTTCCTGAGCAATTACAGATTGAACGTTTAAAAAAGCGTAATAATCTATCTGACGAGGAAGCAAGAATGCGGATTAATAGTCAGATGCCATTAGCTGAAAAAGAAAAAATGGCCGATTTTGTAGTGGCAAATACTGGTACAATAAAAGAACTAGAGAATAAACTAGCACAATTATTGGTAAAGATTAGAGAAGAGGGATAACTATGGAATGTCCAAATTGTCATCAAAATGCTTCTCGCGTTATTGATTCGCGGCCTAGTGATGAAAACCGGGCTATTAGACGGCGCAGAGAATGTGAAAATTGTGGTTTTCGCTTTACTACTTTTGAACGAGTGGAAACTGCTCCTTTGTTGGTAGTAAAAAATGATGGTACCCGTGAACCATTCAGTCGAAAGAAAATTTTGCACGGAGTAATGGCAGCCGGACAAAAACGGCCAATCAGTAGTGAACAATTTGAGCAATTGGTTGATCGTGTCGAAAATAAGGTAAGAAAACAAGGCGTTAGTGAAATTTCATCTAAGAAGATTGGTCAGTATGTCATGGATGATTTGGCTAATTTGGATGACGTAGCTTATATTCGCTTTGCTTCAATTTACCGTGAGTTCAAGGATATGTCTAGCTTTATGAAGACAATGGAAGATATGATGGCCAAAAAAGGAAAGGGTAATTAGTCATGTTTGCAACGTCTGATCCTAAGCATCTTTATTATGTAGCCAACAAGATTACCCTTTTTCCAGAGAATGAGAAAATCTTGATTAAATTGTATCAGCCTTTGGTTGGCGCGGTGGCAATTGCCTTGTATCAGACTTTAATCAATGACTATGATCCATATGGTATTGTTTCTGATGCAAAGGGAATTTATTCACTACAGGAGCAACTTGATTGTAGTTTAAAAGATATGTTTCATTCTTTGCATAAACTGGAAGCCGTAGGTTTAGTGCAAACTTTTTTAGCGGATAATGTCTTCAATAATATCATTGTTTTTAAGTTATTACAGGTTCCTAGTGCAGACAAATTTTTTGCAACACCACTGCTAGCAAGTTTGTTGAAAGAAAAAGTTGGCAGCCCAACCTTTCATGACTTGAGTCATGCTTTTGCTAAGGAAGCAAAACTGCGTGAAAAGCCAATCAAGAATGCGCGCGATGTCTCAGCCAACTTTTTTGATGTTTTTCGCTTGCCAGGGGATGAAGCAATTAATCCATCTAATGAGGTAGTAGAAGCTGCGCAGGAAAATAAAGCGCCTGAGGTAGAAACTGCTGAAATTAATGCCCAGGATCCAATTGATTGGGATCTGATTAAAGATCAATATAATGTCTATCAAATTCCAGCTCAAGAAGTAGAAATTAAAAAGAACCAAATTCGGGGCTTAATACAGACATATAATTTATCGGAACAGGAATTTGTGGATGAGACTGTTCCCTGTTTGCATGGTACACATAAATTAAACATGCATGAAATTAGTAATACCATAGCAGAAAATTATAAACGATTGCATACTAGGGAAAACATTCAAAAACAAATTGAAGAAGGCAAAAAGCGCGCTATTGCGACTATCAAAGGTTTGGACGCTAATGATAGAAAATTGTTACTCGAAGCTAATGAAAATTCCCCATCTGAATTTTTATACAAATTAAAAACTGAAAAGGGTGGAATTGTAGCTCCAGGCGAAAACTATATTATTAATCAGCTGCACACGCAGTATGGCTTGCCGGAAGATTTGATTAATATTTTGATTCATACCTGTTTGACCTACGATACTGTTGTAACTTCTAATCGTGCTTATCGAATAGCTAATGATTGGCTGCAAGGTGGTATTAGTACTGGGGTACAAGCTCTTGAATATGTGAAGAAGCGTAAAGCCGATATTCTTAAAAAGAAAAATCGACAGTCATATCGACAAAATAAGCGAGTCGAAAAAGGTACCGATTGGAGCAAGAAAAAGGCTAAAAATGAAGGTATGTCAACAGAACAGCTGAAGGATATCTTTAAGGATCTGAAAAATAAGTAAATAGAGGGTAGGTGAAATAATGGAAGCAATTGGTGATTTGCTTAAAAAAATAGTTAAAGAGCGTAATTTAGGTAATGAGAAAGAACTGTTGAAAACTGCTTTACACGATCCAGATGTGCAAGCGTTTTTGCAGGCAAATAGGGAAAAAATAGATAAGGCGATGATTCGAAATAGTATGGCCAATATCTATGAATATTATGCGCAAAAACATAGTCAGAATCAGGTGCTGGCCGGTTATGCTCCGAAATTATTTTTGAACGGCAAAGTAATTGATGTACGTTACAAACCTACCGAGGCTAAGATTGTAGCAGATCAGCAACGAGCAGCCAAGCGGCGTCTTCATTTAATTGATCTGCCTGCTAAATTGCATGATGTTAATTTAAGTGATATTGAGGTTACAAATGATCGCCAGCAAGCTTTAACCCTGATTTATGATTTTTTGAAAAAGTACAAAGCTGATCCTCACCAACAAGGCCTTTATTTGTCGGGCGACTTTGGGATCGGGAAGACCTATATGCTAGCGGGACTTGCAAACTATGTAGCAACTAATTTTGATCGGAATGTTGTATTTTTACATGTTCCAACTTTTATTGCAGGTTTATCAAGTCATTTTGGTGATAACAGCTTGCAAGATGAGATCAGGAATTTAGCTGAATGCGATATCTTAATTTTGGATGATATTGGGGCAGAAACATTAAGTCAGTGGTCACGTGATGACGTTTTAGGAGTAATTTTACAGGCAAGAATGGATAATGTTTTGCCAACTTTTTTCTCTTCTAATTTAGATATGGAAGCATTAGAGTCACACTTTGAGGAAACCCGTAATGCAACTGATCCAGTTAAAGCTAAAAGATTAATGCAACGAGTACGTTTTTTAGCTAAAGAAGTAGTAGTTTCCGGTCCTGATCGACGAAATTTTTCGCATTAATTTCAAAAAGGTCTTGCATCGTTCACTTTGATGCGTATAATTGAAGTTAATTAAACGAGACATGATGATGTTCGGCTCAGAGAGAAGGACCTAGTTCTGGAAGTTCTTCATTAGAAAATCACCCCAATCGTTTATTCCCCAAAATTGAATTTTAAGAGGCTGGATACCTTTATCAATCTATACGAGAGGTTAGACGTACGCTAACCTGAATTTTGGGTGGAACCACGCAATTAACACGTCCCAGTGCTTTTATTAGCACTGGGATTTTTTTATTGGAGGTAAAAATATGAGTTTTTCAGTTACTTTGCCAGACGGTTCAAAGAAAGATTTTGATAAGGCTGTTTCAGTTAAGGAAGTAGCTTCATCAATCGCTACATCTCTTGGAAAAGCTGCCGTTGGTGCTAAAGTAAATGGCGTTGTTAAGCCACTTGATTATGAAATTGACAATGATGTTGAAGTTGCCATTCTTACTGATAAGGATGAAGAAGGCTTGGATATTTTAAGAGCTACTGCTGCTTTTGCACTTGAAGCAGTTGCTAAGAATAAGTACCCAGAACTTCGTTTGGGTCAACATGTTGCTGATGAAGGCGGCTTTTACGTAGATACTGACAAAGATGACCAAATTAAGGTTACTGAATTGCCAGAACTTGAAAAAGCTATGGAGAAGTTGATCAAGAGTGGTCAAGCAATTGAACATGTTGTGATGGATAAGTCAGAACTTGAAGATATTTTCAAGGATGATCCATATAAGAGCGACCTTTTGAAGGAAATTGACAGTGACAAGGTTGATGCTTACAAGTTAGGTGATTTCGTTGACTTTGGCTTTGATGCTTTATTGCCAAACACTGGTAAGATTAAGCACTTCAAGCTTTTGTCAGTTGCTGGTGCTTACTGGCTTGGTAAATCATCCAACCCAATGCTTCAAAGAATCTTCGGTACTGCTTTCTTCAAGGAAGCTGCTTTAAAGGAAGATTTGAAGCGTCGTGCAGAAATTAAGGAACGCGACCACAGAACTATCGGTCGTGACCTTGACCTCTTCTTCGTTGATCCTAAGGTTGGTGCTGGTCTTCCTTACTGGATGCCAAAGGGTGCTACTATTCGTCGTGTTGTTGAACGTTACATTATCGACCGTGAAGTTGCTGACGGCTATCAACACGTTTACACTCCAGTATTAATGAACCTTGACGCTTACAAGACTTCAGGTCACTGGGCACACTACCGTGATGACATGTTCCCACCAATGGACATGGGTGATGGCGAAATGCTTGAACTTCGTCCAATGAACTGTCCTTCACATATTCAAATTTATAAGCACCACATTCGTTCATACCGTGACTTGCCACTTCGTGTTGCTGAACTTGGTATGATGCACAGATATGAAAAGTCAGGCGCTTTGTCAGGCCTTCAACGTGTACGTGAAATGACTTTGAATGATGGCCACACTTTTGTTGCCTTGGATCAAGTTCAAACTGAATTCGCTAAGATTTTGAAGTTAATCATGGACGTATACAAGGACTTCGATATTACTGATTACTACTTCAGACTTTCATACCGTGATCCAAAGAATACTGACAAGTACTTTGCAAATGACGAAATGTGGGAAAGAAGTCAAAAGATGCTTAAGGGTGCTATGGATGACCTTGGCCTTGACTATGTTGAAGCTGAAGGTGAAGCAGCATTCTACGGTCCTAAGCTTGATATTCAAACTAAGACTGCTTTGGGTAATGACGAAACTATGTCAACTATCCAACTTGACTTCATGCTTCCAGAAAGATTTGGCTTAACTTACGTTGGTCAAGATGGTGAAGAACACCGTCCAGTTATGATTCACCGTGGTATTGTTGGTACTATGGAAAGATTCATTGCTTACCTTACTGAAATTTACAAGGGTGCATTCCCAACTTGGCTTGCTCCAGTTCAAGTTGAAATTATTCCAGTTAACCTTGATGCTCATGGTGAATATGCAGAAAAGGTTCGTCAAGAACTTGCTAAGCGTGGCTTCAGAGCAGAAGTTGATACTCGTAACGAAAAGATGGGCTACAAGATTCGTGAATCTCAAACCCAAAAGGTACCATATACTTTGGTATTAGGTGATGACGAAATGAACACTAATGGTGTAAATGTACGTCGTTACGGTACTGATGAAGAAATTTCTAAGAGTTTAGATGACTTTATCGCTGAAATTGACGCTGACGTTAAGTCATACTCAAGAGAAAATTAATTAATATAATTAAAAAATAAAATAAAAAACGTATGCTAGGTCTAATTAAGACGACTTTATTGCATACGTTTTTTTGTTGGTAAAACTAATGTAATTGATTTTTTACGTTTGTAAGTAAGAAGTAAAAAAACTGTCATCGCCTTTAACTTTTATGAAATATTTTAATGAAATAATGAAAATAGCAGTTATATAAGGGAAGGTGATAAACGTGAAAAATAAACTCATTATATTTATGACAACTGCGCTATTTATGTTAGCTATTATTGTAATGGGTCAAAATAGAGTAGATGCTGCATCCTGGGGAGCTAAGAACTTATTTACTACGCCAAAGAAAACTCGCGGAACATGGTACTATAAGCATGAAGGCAAAATCAAGAAGCTTAAAATCACAACGCATACATTTAATAAAATCAAATTGTATAAAATGTTGAGCAGTAATAAAGCAATCAAGTGGACTAAAAAATTAGCTAAGGCTGATAAGAAATCAGGATATAAATTAGCTCAAAAGGTTGGTATTTCTCAGTATGAAGCTACTGATTTTAAATTTCATAAAACACCAGGTTTTGCTGCTAATGGCTGGCTATCTAGCGATAGAGCAGATTCAGGACACACTTATGTTGCTATAAAGAAAAAAGATAAAAGTAATAATGATAAAGTAGATGCACTGAGAGTAGGAAATGGAGCAGATAATTCATTTTTATATTATTGCTATAAGAGCAAAAAATTAGTCAAATAGGTTATAATAATTTTATTGATTATTCAATCACATTTTTATATTTTGCACTGAAATCTTAATTCAGTGCTTTTTTCATGAGGATTAGACTAAATAAGATGATAATACGCCAGCGAAAAAATTATTTAACTTCTCAATTTTTATCTAAGATTAGTGCAGATGGAACTTTGAATATTGAAAGTTTGATTGTTCTGACTTGCGCAATTTTTATTGCAAGTGTTGGATTAAATGTTAATTCAACAGCTACTATTATTGGTGCAATGTTAATTTCACCTTTGATGGGACCGCTGCTAGCAATTGGCACAGGCCTTGCTTTATATGATGTTACTTTGCTGCGTAAAGGAACGATTTCATTATTAGCAGAAATTATTATTAGTTTAGCTGCATCTACAATTTATTTTCATTTTTCTCCTTTGACTTATGCTAGCCAAGAAATTATTGCACGAACTTCACCAACGATTTGGGATGTAATGATTGCGTTTTTTGGAGGAGTTGCTGGAATAATCGGTGCACGTAAAAAAGAAGCAAATAATATCGTACCTGGTGTAGCGATTGCAACAGCCTTAATGCCACCAGCTTGTACGATAGGGTATTCAATTGCAGTAGGCAATCTTAAATATTTTTTAGGATCAAGTTATTTGTTTTTGATTAATTGCGTTTTCATAATTTTGACTGCTTTTTTGGGTGTAAAAATTATGAAATGGCTAAGTTATTCTACTAAGCAATCTAAGTTGTTTTTCTTACGCAAGCCAACCTTTAAAGAGTTTGCGATAATTTTAGTAGTAATTATTTTAATTATTCCTAGTATCTTATCAGCTAATCAGATGGTGAATAAAACTCTAGTAGATCAAAATGTTCAAAATCTTGTTGTTAATGAGTTAGGCAATGTTAATCTAATTAAAGAAAATGTCGATACGCAAGGAAAAATAATTAATCTTACAGTTTCAGGTAATAAAATTAATGCTAAGAAAATTCAAGTGGCTAAAGCAAACTTAACAAAATATGACCTGAAAGGCTATTCACTGAATATTGTACAAGTAGCTCAGGTTAATCCCAATGCAGAAAATCAATTAGATCGACAAGTAAATAATATTATTAATCAGCGTCAGCATGAACAAGAACAAGCTGATGAAAAACGTCAACAAGAACAAGAAAAACGTAATCAAAAAATTCGTAAACTGTCCTCTGCAATATCTTCTGTTACTGCAGTTAGCGATAATAAAAATAAGCAAATTACTTTGATAGAGTTAAAAAAGCCGCTATCTAAGAAGAGAAAAAACGCCTTAGTAAGACAAATAAAAGATAAATATCCAAATATTAATTTAGTGGAATTTGTTCAAGAAAATATTAAAAATTAGAAAGTATATAGCATATTACTTTTATTGTGAAATATCTTGATACTAAAATAAATTTTGTAAAGTTTGTTTTATTATAAAAACGTAAATTGCAATAATAAATTGAACATTTAGGCTGTTTGATAGATTTTATCTAATTCTCTTTCGAAGATTTCATCTGGTGTGTGATATGCCAGGATCTTTCTGGGTAAAGAGTTGCACCAGGTTTCAATATCAATGATTTGTTGGAGAGAATAGTTATTGATGCAGTCTCCTTTAGGAATGAATCTGCGAATAAGACCATTATGTCTTTCAACAGTTCCTTTATCACAAGAAGTATAAGGATGAGCATAATAAACAAGAGTCTTAGAAACTTCTTCTAAATTAGCTAAATCCGCAAACTCTGAACCATTGTCAGTAGTAATCGTCTTGAAGATGTCATTCCAGTGCTCGCTGTATTGTTTTTGAAGCATTTTAAAAGCCTGCATGACACTGGCAGATGTCTTGTCAGGTATGCGAATAATCAAGAATTCACGGCTCATGCGCTCAGAAAGCGTTAATAGAACCTGATCATCTTTGGTTTTATGCCCTAGAACAAGATCACATTCCCAATGACCAAATTCATTGCGCTGGTCAATCTCTTTAGGTCGCTCTTCGATGCTTCGTCCCAGCTTTTTCTTGTTTTTGCGAACATGATGGAGCTTGGTATTACGTTTAATTTTTTCAGGCAAATCATAGTTCTTAATTGCAATTAGGCCTTGTTCTACATAGTTGTACAAAGTTCTGGTGCAGACTGTTTGATGATGTGAGAATTCACCGATAGCTAAGCTACGATTGGCACAAACGTCAAGTGACCAGCCGTCCTCAAAAAAATGATTAATGACGTAGCTAATAAAGTTTGCTTTCTTCAAGAAGTCCGATTTACGACCACAGTGACGACGATTAATCTGATAAACGCTCTGACCATGTTCAGCCTTATAGCGCTGCTGCTTGCCATGATAGAGAGAAACAGTACCACGTTTGACCTCTTGTGACCTCCAATAGATGTTTTTGTGGATATTAACATTCTATCAAACAGGTCCAGATGGACTTTTATTTTTATAAAGTGTTTAACTTGATTTTACAATCGGCGAAAATAATTAAAATAATAATTTTCAATATAAAAAGTGAGAAGATTGATAATAAGGTCTTCTCACTTTTTTGATTACTTGATGATTTTAATAATATCATTGAAAATTTGGTTAAGCAGTAGATGATTGCGTTTATAGATAGATTCTACTGATTCGTTGTCAGTATATTCTTTCTTTTCACCATAATTTCTAACTTTCATATTATTTGGACCATAATAGCTAGCAATTTTTTCACCAAATCCGCTTTCCAAAGTATTATCTTCTAAGGTTACAACTAATTCATGGTTGGCCATTAGACTAGTCAATGTCTCAGTATCAAGATGAGCTACGTATTTCGGATTAATTAAAGTTGCATTAATATCATGTTTCTTTAAAAGTTTACGAACTTTTTCGCCTAATTGATAGAAGTCTCTTACGCCAATAATTGCGACTTTTGATCCTAGTTTAACATCATAGTTGGTCTTCATTAATTGGACTTCCCTCAGGAAATAGATTAACTGGGCTCTTAATAGCTACAGGATGTTTTCTTTGTTTAACAGCCCAATTAAGCATTGATTTCATTTCATTAAGAGTAGTAGGTGCTAATATTCTCAATTAGGCCAATTAGCAATCATCATATTATCAAAAACTCCAACATGAGTTTTTGAAGTATTAGTAACCCCACCACCAATAACTACCATGACTACTGGTAAATCATTTGTAGCAACATCATGGGAAAGTTGATCATATGCTCGTTGTAAGAGAGTAGAGTTTTCAAACCAAATGGGGGTGATGCCTTCCTTGACAGCACCGGCTACAAAAGCTATAGATTCTTGTTCAGCAATACCAACGTCTTTGTAATGTTTGGGATAATTTTCTTTGATTTCGTTTAAACCAAACATATGAGGAATAGCAGCGTTAATTGCTAGGATATTTTTTTGATTTTGGATATGTTTTTTAGAAAATCAACCATGATACTTGTAGAGTTTGGAGTTTTAGGAGCAAGAGCTAGAGGTTTGTCAGTCTTTAAGTTAAAAGGGTTTACCCAGTGGTGAGTAGCTTCATTTTAGATTGCTTCTAGAATATGATCTTTAGTAAATTCATATCGACCACCAAAAACTCTTGAACCTTCACTTTTATCAGGGTCAACAATTATTCCTACTTTAGATTGAATAAATAGATCATCGCGCTTTATTTTGCTTAATTTTAGGACTTGGCCAAAGATTTTTTCAGATTCGCCTTGGCCATAAATATCAGCCGAATCAATAAAATTAATGCCATTATCGAAGGCTGCTTCTAAAGCTTCAGTAGCTTGCTGCGGAGTTTTAGCATTCATCCGCATAATACCCAATCCCATAGCTGAGATTTTTAAAGAAGTAATTCCTAAATTTGTTTGGTTCATAAAAAATAATCTTTCTAAATACTTATATTTGATTTCATAAAAAATCATACAAGCATTTAAAAAGGCTGTGAAGACGGCACAATTATGTGCCTAGGGAACTTTTAGGTAACCTAGTCGACAAACATTTTATGTAAATTGGCTAATTTTTATTCCTTCACTTGCTTTGTTTGTTCATTTATTGGGCAAGTAGGATGTTTAACGAAACTGTCAAATCTTTTGTGTAAATAGATCTTTCTCGTAAATTGATTTTTTAAT
>NZ_PCYV01000043.1:0-14107 GCF_002553785.1 Lactobacillus sp. UMNPBX15 | reverse complement strand
ATACGAGAAAGGAACTCCTTTTTCTAATGTTTAAAGAAATAAATTTAAGGAATCATTCATCCTTACACAAACTATTTTACAGTCTCGCGGTTCTTTATGCGGTTCAAGGACAATTTGTAATTCATTTTTATAATGACCAAAATTATCATTGCCAATAATAACGTCACCGCGTTGAAATTCTACTTCGTTATCATGGATAGGATTAGGAATATCTTTATAGGTAACTCGCTGCATAGTTGAGCGAATAACCGCCTTAGTTAGGTCACCTCGGCGGAAGTGTTGTGGCTTTTCAACTATTGTTTTTTCAATTTCGTTAATGTCAGATACATAATTTACGTGTAATTTTAACTGATAGCGATTTAATTCAAAGAGTGCTTTAAGTTCCGCTTCACTAGCATAGGCGTTGCCAATAATTACATCATCAATCATATTTGAAGCAAATAAATGCATTGCTTGTACTTCGATTGGTAAATCGCGGTCTTCTTCTAAAGTAGGGAGGCCATCTTCAACATTCCAAGGACCAACTTTGCCAACTTGACTAGAGACAAAAGCAGCAGAGTGAATGCCAAAATTTTTAAAACGTGTACTACAATCTAAGAAGAAATCATAAGGTAGAGCCGTGCCGCGCTGTGGATAAAAATTATGGCAGCCATAGATGAAAGGTTGGCTGGCTTGATAAGATAAAATATTGTTGAGGTAGTCAGCATTATTACTCATGTTAAGTTCAATAATTAGGCCATAAGGATTGTATGAAAGCATGGCCTCTGTTGCACCGTCAAAAGCTTCATCAAGCCGAATACCAGCTGCACCGATATCTGCAAAAAATTTCAGATCTGAATAATCAATTTCTAATTTCTTAAAGAGCTGAGGTGATACATCAAGAAAAGTTTGGTAGCCTAATTTATTGCCGTAGTCAATAATCTTCTTATATTTAGCTGGAGTTTCTTCAGGGCTACCTTGTACCTCAAGCATACTCATAAAAATACGAGTAAAGCCGTATTTATGACCTAGTTCTAAGTATTTCGTATTATCTTCAAAGTTGGTATGATCTGGATAAATGGACAGACCAAGTGATCTCATTGTCATAAAAGTACCTCTTTCTTATTAATATGTCTATACCAATTAGATCAAGCTTAGCATTATAGGTCTAGTCCAAAGCAAGAAAAGCAGTGAAATAATACGCTCAAAATATAGTATGCTGATAGCAATTCGTCTCGTTACTTTTTCAGTAAACCAGGTGTTATATTAGGTGTACAGAGTATGTTTAAAAAGAGGGAAAATCAAGATGGAAAATTGTGATCAAGAGTCTGAGCGACGACAAGTGGATGCACTTGGGTTAAATCTTTTTTTGAGTAGAATATATGGCCTTGGCGGTTTTTATTTCAGCTACCAGTGCTTATCTAACAATGACGGTTTTTGCTAGATCATTTGCTAGCTTTATTGCGGCTCATCAATGGGAAGTGTGGCTTTTAATTTTACTGCCAATTGTTTATGGCGTTACTTTTGCTTTTCTTACCGAGGCTTATAGCGGACACAATGTTGCTTCGGCTACTGTTTTTGTCATTATGGCAATTATCGGAACTGTAACTAAAAAAGACCTGAGTCGAATTGGTTCTTATGCTTCCGCTGCTTTAATCGGCTTAATTGTAGCAATGGTAATTAATTTGTTTTTACATAATCCTATAATTGATTATATTTTTTCAACTATTGCGGTCATTATTTTTACTATATTGACGGCATAGGATGCTCAGCGCATGAAGAATATTTATTTACGCTATGGTGATGATATTTCAACTAATGGACTAGCAGTGCTGGGTGCACTGCAGTTATATCTTGACTTTGTTAACTTGTTTTTACAATTTCTAGATATTTTTAGCGCAAGTGAAAGTAATTAAAATTTGACTTTATGTTAATTCAAATGAAATAAGCACAATCTAATATATAAGCGTATGCTACGAAGATATAGTTATTATTAGGAAGGTTTTTAATGAAAAAATGCAAAAATTTGTTGATGGCAATTGTTGCATTATTAACGTTAGTTGGGGAAATTAGTGTTATACCTGCGAATCTACAGAATACATCTTATCGTAAAAAAGAAGGCGTAAGCAACATGACAGGACTAAAATTGTTGGTAATAAGCGATCAAAAATATTTCATGTAATGCGTGGACATAATTACCGAATGAATCGCGAAAATGCAATTTTCTTTAAGAGCAAAGCAGCGGCTCGTGCGGCGGGATATCGTGAGTCAAAAAGGTAAACGAAAAGCACTTCCAAGAATGTAATTTCTTAGAAGCGCTTTTTTAATGCAAAATTGAATTAATAATCTATCTGTTTTTCATCACAGGTTGGTAAATTAAGTCGATTATTATGGCAGCAATAATCGCTACAATTACGGTGATTGCTAGATTTTGAATAGAAATTTGGACCATTGCCCAACCACAAAGAGCTAAGATAAAGGTCAATAGAACATCTGCAATTTGAACACTACCAACCAACTTGGATGGGTAATCTTGCCAAAAGTACTTACGAGTTCTAGTAATCAAAACAATCAACATTGCGCTAAGAACTAGGTATACGTAAACCATAGTAGAAACAGCACCGTGACTCCAACCGTGTGTGTTTAAGAACCAAACAAACCCAATACCGATTAAAGTCCAACCAGCAGCTAGTGAAAAGGCGATCTTAGCAAGCTTAGCCATATTCCAGTTTTCTGGCTTATAAGTAATGTGAGTCCGGTCGGTCCCAATCATCATCGTAACCATATTGTTCATAATGGTATAGATAACCATTGCATTCAAGGCCATTGGGATGTAGTCAAAGAAAAGATAGCCAAAAGTTAACAGCATCGTTAATTCAGCAGTTCTAGCAAGCTTGGTTAGTGACCAAGTAGTCATTCTTTGGTATACGCGATGTCCAGCGTCTAAAATTTTAACAATTGAGCCTAGACCATCGTCTAGTAATACCATTTTACCCGAACGCTTAGCTACGTCAGCAGCATTTGAAACCGCGATTCCTACTTCAGCTTGTTTTAATGCAGGTGCGTCGTTAACTCCGTCACCAGTCATCCCTACGATATAGCCTTTTTCTTGGAAAAGCTTTACCATCTTGAGTTTATCTTCTGGTAAAACATCAGCAATACCGGCCAAATCATTAATATCAGTATTTTCATTGAAATCGTGAATCGAAATTACTTCACCAGTTAAATCAACTTGTTCTGCCACTGCAGCAGCGGTCTTTTGATTGTCACCAGTTAACATAATTGGGCGAACGCCACGTTTCTTGAGTTCAGCCAAAGCTGCTTTAGAGTCTGTTCTAACTTTATCTTGTAAGATGAAGACACCAGCTAACTTATCGTCAATCAAGACTGCCACTGAGCGTCCTGCCTTGAAATTAATTCCAGAAATTTCTTCATCGGCATGTTTATCGATCAAGGATAATTGCTTAAATGAACCAAGCTTTACATTATGTCCAGCAACATCAGCCATAGAATAACCAGTGTCAGAAGTAAATGGAGTAAAGTTTTCAGCATTCATGACTGGAATGTTATTTTCTACTAAGTATTCATCGATTGCTGTATCGATAATACCAGCATTACGTTTATCAGTTGCGGCTCCAGCTAAAGCAAGCACGTCTTTATCAGGCAAGTCACTTAGATCAGTCCAAGCGGCTACGGCAGTTTTGTTTTCCGTAATTGTTCCAGTCTTATCAAGTAAAAGCAAGTTCAAGTTAGCTGCGTCCTGAATTCCAGTTAGGTCAGAAGTCAGGACTCCTTCTTTACTTAAGCGGGTTGCTTCAAATGAGTTGGATAAAGCAAAAGTTGATGGCATTGCTACAGGAATTGAAGCAATAAACATCATTGCCAGGAATGGCAACATATTAATAAAGGTATTGAAATTACCGCCTTTGAAGAAGGAGGCGATAATAATAACTAAGGTTAAAACACCATCTAGTAAGCAAAGGTAGTAGATAATCTTAGTCAAAAGTTGTTGTAAGTGACCAGGAGCAGCGGAATTGTTGATCAAATTAATCGTCTTACCGCTTCTAGAATCTTTACCTGTAGCAGTAACAACAGCTAGGCCATCACCTTCAACAACTGTAGTACCGGCAAAGGCGGTGTCATCAATTGCTTTCTTAACTGGTTTAGATTCACCTGTAATTGAGCTTTCATCACAAGCTAAGTTACCGTCAACAATTTTAACATCTGCTGCGAGTACGTCCCCGCGTTTAAGTGAGATTAAATCGCCTTTAACTAGTTGTTTAGAATCAAGTTTGATCCACTTGCCATCGCGTTCAACTGATACAGTAGGAGTCAACTTGTGTGAAATATTATTTAAAACTCGTCTTGATTGCTTTTTCTTAGATGCACCGTTAAATGCAGCAAATAAAAGCATCAACAACACGAATAATGATTGGACCCATTTGCCCAAGATACATTCTAGAATTAAAGCAGCTTCTAGAATCCAAGCGGATAGGTTCCATAACTTAGACAAGAATTCTTTAAAGAAATTATATTCAGGCTCTGGTACTTCATTTAAGCCATCTTCTTTTAAGCGCTTGTCTGCTTCGGCTTGAGTTAAGCCGTGAAATTTATCAGACATTATTTTCCCTCCAAATCTACCTTAATAAGGTAGCACAGATATTGCTATGAATAAAATACTAAAATACAATATAAGATATTAAATATTTTAATATCACTATCAATTGAAATAAAAAAAGGATAAATAATATGAATCTAAAACAGTTACGTTATTTTCTAGTTGTAGCAGAAGAAAAGCAGATTACAGCAGCTGCTAAGCGCTTGTATATTGCACAGCCACCATTAAGCTATCAATTAAAACAATTAGAGAAAGAGTTGGGCGCGCAATTATTTAAAAGAACGGCACATGGTATTGAGCTAACTGATGTGGGACAAATTTTTCAAAGCTATGCCAATGAAATTATTTCTCTAGCTCAAAATGCTGAAAACCAAGTACATAAGACTATTTCCGGTGAATTGGGAACGATTGCAATTGGAATGGCATCTTCCTCAACGGGCTTGATACCAATGAATTCTTTTAATGAATTACGAAAATATTATCCGGAAATTTCTTTTGATATTTATGAAGATAATACTTATGGCATCCTGGATAAATTAGAAAAAAAGACAATCGATCTAGGCATTGTACGAACGCCTTACAACCAGACAGGTTTAAATACTAAGACTTTAACAACTGAAAAAATGATGGCTATTAGTGTAGACCCAGATTTTCAGCAAAAAAAAGAATTACGCATTAAAGATCTAGCAGATCAGCCGTTGATTATTTATCGCCGCTTTGAGGATATTTTTAATCAAACTTTTGCACATCATGGGCTTAAGCCATTTTATGCGGTTAAGTGTGATGATTCACGGACAGCAATTACTTGGGCTAAGAGAAAAATGGGAGTAGCGCTAGTACCAGAATCAATTGCGACAACTTATGCCCAAGAAAATATGATCGCAATTAAACATGCTAATTGGATAACACATTTGCAGCTGGTTTGGCGTAAAGATCATCAAGTTACACCTTTAATGAAAAAAATCATTGATGCAATATGATAATACTGTAACTTTTGCCTAATTGATCCATAATCAATGTAAACGGATACAATAATTAATAGAAGGCGGTTGAATGTCGAGTCCGATTCATGTTTATTCAGAAATTGGTAAGTTAAAAACGGTGATGTTACATCGACCGGGAAAAGAACTAGAAAATCTAGCCCCAGATATTTTGCATCGAATGTTAATTGACGATATTCCTTATCTGAAGATTGCCCAAGAAGAACATGATGCTTTTGCGCATGTATTGAGGCAGCAGGGGATCAAAGTATTATATCTTGAGGATTTATTAGCAGAATCTTTAACAGATGAGAAAGTTCGTCGGGCATTCTTAGATCAGTTACTGGATGAATCAAGTATTAAAAAACAGGATCCTTTGCATCAATTATTGCTGAACTATCTCCAAGAATTGCCAACTAAGGAAATGGTAAAAACGGTGATTGCTGGAATTAGAAAAAGTGCGATTCATAATTCTACCCCATCTTTAGCAGATTTGGCTGAGGACCCAGATTACCCTTTTTATCTTGATCCAATGCCAAATGTATATTTTACTCGAGATCAACAGGCTGCAATTGGTTCAGGGATGACCATTAACCGGATGACTTTCAGAGCTAGACGACGTGAATCATTATTTATGGAAACAATTTTGAAAAATCATCCTGATTTCAAGAACGCAACTATTCCAGTTTGGCGTGACCGTTATCATCATGGTCGCCTTGAGGGCGGGGATGAACTAGTTCTAAATAACCATGTGTTAGCTGTAGGTATTTCACAACGCACTTCTGCAACTGCAATTACTGACTTAGCTCATAATTTATTTGATCATTCAAGTTATGATACGATTTTAGCGATTAAGATTCCGCACAATCATGCTATGATGCACCTTGATACAGTTTTTACAATGATTAATTATAATCAATTTACGGTTCATCCCTTTATTTTAGATAAAGCCGGCAAAATTGATATTTATGTTCTACAGCCCGATGATCACAACGGTGTAAAAATCACAGAAAAGAATGATTTGGTGCAGGTTTTGAAAGAAAACTTGCATTTAAGCGAATTGGATTTAATTCCAACTGGCGGTGGTGATCCAATTGCCGCACCACGTGAGCAATGGAATGACGGCTCAAATACCTTGGCAATTGCACCAGGTGAAATCGTTACTTATGATCGTAATTATGTATCCAATGATTTGTTAAGAAAACATGGCATCATCGTTCATGAGATTCGGTCTAGTGAACTCTCACGTGGTCGTGGCGGTCCTAGATGTATGTCGTGTCCGTTGATTCGTGAAGATTTATAAGAGGCAAAAAATGAAATATTTACAAAATGTTTTTCAAGGTAGAAGTTTTCTCGATTGTAAAGACTATACTCCAGCTGAAATTTCATATTTAATTGATTTTGCATTACATTTAAAAGAACTTAAAAAAGAGCATATCCCACATGAATATCTGAAAGGTAAAAATATTGCACTACTTTTTGAAAAAGCCTCAACTAGGACGCGATCTGCTTTTGTAGTAGCTTGTAATGATTTAGGTGCTCATCCAGAATATCTAGGCGCAAGCGAGATCCACTTAGGTAAAAAAGAAAGCGTCAAGGATACGGCTAAAGTCCTAGGCTCAATGTATGATGGAATTGAATATCGCGGTTTTGCTCAAGAAGATGTAGAAGAGCTGGCTAAATATTCTGGCGTTCCTGTTTGGAAATGGGTTAACTGATAAATGGCATCCTACTCAGATGTTGGCAGATTTTATGACCATGAAAGAAAAGTTTGGTCATTTGAAGGGCTTAACTTTAGCTTATGTGGGTGATGGCCGCGATAATGTTGCCGACAGTCTTTTAGTTTGTGGCTCAATGTTAGGTGTTAATGTACATATTGTTACACCCAAGCCTTTGTTTACACATCCTGATGTACAAAAAATTGCTCAAAATTTTGCCCAAGATTCAGGTTCAAAAAATTTGATCACAGATGATATTGCTCAGGGCGTTAAAGGAGCCAATGTTGTTTATACCGATGTTTGGGTTTCGATGGGTGAAATGATTGGTCTGAACGAATTAAATTATTAAAGCCATATACGGTCACAATGAAAATGATGCAAATGACTGGTACACCAGATGACCAATTGATCTTTATGCATTGTTTGCCAGCTTTTCATGATCGAACAACTCAGGTGGGAGAAGAAATCTATGAAAAATATGGCTTAAATGAGATGGAAGTAACTTATGAGGTCTTTAATTCAAAGTATGCTTGGCAATTTACAGAAGCTGAAAATCGATTGCATTCAATTAAAGCAGTGATGGCGGCTACTTTAGGAAATTTATTTATTCCGATTGCCTGTGGCGGTGGTGGCATCCCTGTTATTGTGAAAGATGGGCATCTCAGAGGTGTTGCCGGCGTAATTGATAAAGATTTTTCCGCTGCTAAAATGGCAGAAGATATCAACGCTGATGAATTAGTAATTCTAACAACGGTGGATCATGCATTTTTGAATTATGGCAAAGAAAATCAACAAGCAATTGGTAAAATAAAAGTTGAACAGCTCAAACAATATCTAGCAGCAGGTTATTTCGCAGCTGGGAGTATGAAGCCTAAGATAGAAGCTGCAATTGAATTTGTAGAAAAAACAGGTAATTTAGCAATTATCACCTCTTTGAGCAATGCCAATAAACTAGCAGACGGAGTCGGCACAATCGTTTATAATTAACAGGGTGATAAAAATGAATATTTTTAATGAAGGAAAAAAGCAGGATATTGCCCAAGTTTTAGCAGCTAAAGATAGGCGAGTAGCTGTACAACATAAGATTTTTAATAAGTATCCTAATCAAACTCTAGTCGACATTAAGATGAATATCCCAGGACCAATCAAGAATAATCGCTATTTAACTAAAATGTTTATGTTTGGTATCAATAAGCTGGAAAATGCTTGGACTAACCTAGGTTATCATTTTAAATTGGTGACACAGCTTAATGATGATAGTGGCTGTGAAAACTTCTATGTATTATCTTTGTCAATTGAAAAAGTAAAGCGCTCAACAATTGATTTTGAAGATCAGACATCATTGGGACGTCTCTTTGATGCAGACGTGTTGGTAAAAAATAAACAAGCTGCAATTTCACGCAGAGATTTGGGCAGGCAGCCACGTAAGTGCTTTTTATGTGATCGCCCTTCTAAAGAATGTGCTCGCAGCCGGAGACATTCAGTGGAACAGATGCAGGCATTTATCTCTCAGCTTTATCAAGAATACGTTGCGTAAAATAAACCGGGATTTTATGATTCCGGTTTATTTTTATGAAAAATCTAGTTAAAAATTAAAAAAATGAACTAAAATAGTAATGAATAAATTTATAGATGTACGTATAGGAATAAGCATGAAATTAAAGAAAAATAAGAATAATTTAAAGCAAATTACGGCATTAATTCAATATGCATTTTTGAAAAATAATGATTTGACTAAAGATGAAAATTTTATGAGTCGTTATGATCATAGTACAGGTTATGGCTATTTTGATAAGGAAAAATTAGCTAGCTATATTATGGTTAATCGATTTAAAAGTGATGTTTTTGGGCATCATTTACCGATGGCTGGAATAGGTTATGTAGCTTCATGTCCTGAGTATCGTGGCCAAGGTCATATTTCCCAATTAATGAAAGAAATTTTGCATGACTTACATAGGCAAGATATTCCGTTTGCTAACCTGGCACCATTTTCGGAGAGCTTTTATCGCCAGTACGGGTTTAGCAATAGTATTTATCAAAAAGAATATCGCTTTGATGGAAGCGCATTGCGTAGTTTTAAATTACCACGTTCTGGTCATATAGTGCGTGGCAAGTGGGACAATTTAGCTGTTCAAAATGGTGTGATTCAACTTTATGAACGTCAACTGCATACTAATGATGAACGTAACACGGTTGTACGTGAGGCATGGTGGTGGAATAGACTTGATTCTTATTATCATCACCGCAATGTAGCCGTTTATTTTGACGCGGATGAGCGGCCAATGAGTTACTTGATTTATCGCATTAGAGACAATACTTTTTTAGCTGATGAAATGTACGCAATTACGCCGCAGGGATTACTGAGTATGTTTGGTTTTATGGGTTCGCACGCGGGCAGTGTTAAGCAATTTAAAATGAGTGTACCAGAGAAATCGTTACGAGCTGAACTTTTTCCTGAACAAAACGAACTCCAAGTTGATTTGCGTCCTTATATGATGAGTCGAATTATTGATTTTGAAAAAGTTTTGGCTTGTATGCGGCCAATGCAAGAAGGTGATTTTAATCTGGAAGTCAATAGCGATGAACAGTGTCCTTGGAATATTGGAGTTTGGCAATTAAGTAATCATGGACGTAAGGTAGCGGTAGAACGTAAGGAAGATGCATTGGTTGATTTTTCGGGATCAATTACCGCGTGGACCCAGGTGCTATTAGGTAGACTAACCATGAATGCTGCTGTTAAACTAGGATTAATTACAGATTACCGCATCAAAAAATTAGATTTCGTTAAAGGCGATGTATCATTTTATGATTATTTTTAGTTGTGAGGTTAAAAAATGAGTAAAGAAAAGAAACTCAATTTAATAAAATTATTTGGCATTGTAGTTAGTGGTTTGAATTTGATCTTTTTTGCCTTGATGGCACTTAATAAGCATGAAGATACTAAGGATAAAAGAAGAGTAGCAGAAGAAGGACACGCACCGCTGGATGAAAAATAAAATGACGGAATTAAAGATTGCATATTTTGACCAATTAGGTCGTAAGGAATTAGATCAGGCAGTGCAGCATTTTGTGTTAAAACATCCTAATGTAGATGTAAAACTACTTGCGACTAGTCATGATGGTGCTTTTGCAAAACTGAATGAAGATGAAGCAGACATAGCAATCAATGATTTGCGTGACGAGAATCTTAACTTTGATGAAACAGAATTGACTCAAGCTGGTGTAATGGCAATTTTGCCCAAGGGAATGTATCCTAATGGCATTCAAATGATTGAAAAAGACGAGCTCAATGATATGACTTGTTTTATTGTGGCTAAACCTGAAGAAGAGGTTAGTGAGCTACATTTATTTAAAGATTTGTATCAAATTGGCAGTCAATTCATCGCTTCTAACTCGGTTGAAGAAGCAGCACTGTTGGTCGCCTCTGGGTCTGGCTATTTTATTTTAAATGAGAATACGGCTAGGTTAATTAATACTGCAGATTTGCAGCCACTTTTCTTGCTTGATCATGGTCAGTTAATAAAGCAAAAGATAATGGCTTTTTATAAGTCAAATTCAGCGTTAAGTAGTGAGTTTATAAAACTATTGCAGCAAGAATATTAATCTGTAAAGTTAAAAATATCTTGTCTAAGTACTATAAGATACTGTAAAATATATTATGAAAGCGGATTCATATATTTTACATTCTGGAGATGATTTTTATGCTAAAAAGAACTTTGTTACCTTTAACATCAATGGTACTTGTTTTAGGATTAACTGGTTTGGCTAGTCAAGTTGAGACTGTTGATGCTTCAACTTATGGTAATGGTGTACAGGTTACTATTCCAAAAAAGATGCAGGGTACTTGGTACTCTTATGATCGTAATGCACATAATGGCACAAAGATCACCTTTACTGAACATACTGTTAATGGCAAACCAATATTTACCCAGGAGGCTTCGACAATTAGTGATTACTTCAATGGTAGAATTGCTAACCAGAAGAACTTTGATAAGGTAACGCAAAACTGGATGTCTGGTAAAACTACCAAAATGAAGAATGATACATTCTATGAGATTGATCCGTGGATTACTTTTGAAAATTGGAGTCTTTATCGAGTGGTACCACAAACCATTAATGGTAAAAAGCATAACGTGCTGGTTTATTCTAGTAGATATGATGGTGGTAACTACTTCAGAAGCAAGAAATTAGCTAAAAAAATGAAGGACTACAAGTTTAAGAAAGTTAATTACACGTTATAGTTTTGTGACATCCCTTAACTAAGGGATGTTTTTTACTAATAGACGCGGTAAAATTTAGTATAATAGTGACAAAATTAATTCTTGGAGGAGAAGTTATGAAATTAAAACAAACACCAATTTTGCGTTTATATAAACTAGAAACTAATAAAGAGGATCATGCAAAGTTCGTTAAGGCAGGGCAACATAATATGCTTACTTCTCAAGAAAACGAACCAGGCACATTGTTTATGCAGACAAGTCATGACGAAGAAACTACTAATTTTGTAGTAGAATGCTATCAAGACGAAGCAAGTTATGATACTCATGCTAATTCAAAGCAATTTAAGGATTTTACTGACGTTGCTAAAGATATTTTAACTAGTCGAGTAAAGGTAGAATTGTTTTCGGAATTTATTTTTACAAAGGCAGAAAAACTAGCAGTTACCGGATCAAATGATTATGTTATTTATCTAACTGAAATTGGTGTTTCTTTAGGTAAGGGCGATGAGTTTGCTCATGCTGTAATGAAAGAAATGAAAACGGCAGTCGAAGAAGAAAAAGATATTTTGGCAATGATTGCAGGAACTGTTGCCGATCAACCAAATGAATGGTTAGCTATTGAAGTTTATCGTAATAATGAAGCTTACAAGCAGCACTTGGAAACTAAGAACTTCAAAGAGTATTTGAATAATACAAAATATTGTGTTGAAAGTAAGAGTTTACGTAAGTTGCAACCAGATGTAATTGTTGACCAAGGTGCAATTTTCTACCAACCATAAAGAATAAGACGAAAAGAAGACCAGGCTATGTGGAGTACATAACCTGGTCTTTCTAGTTAGAGGGGAAAAAGATTTATTAACATATATTATTCTGGTTTTTAGTGGCGATGTTTTACCTTTGCTACTGCTGGTTTATTAATTAATACTGAGCTGATGGCCATTAAACCAAGCGTTAAAAATGATCCACCAATTAAGAGTAGTTTAATCAAGGTTCTCATTCCTTTCATCTTAATTGATCTTATAATAGCGAAATAATATTAAGAATTTATATGTAAAACCTAATGGATTAGTTAAGAAAATAAAACTAGAAAAAAGGCTGGTTAGCACGTAAAATAGAAATAGAGTCAAAGTCTAGTGCAACTGCGCATAAAATAAAGCAGTATCGATGGGATGCTGCTTGTTTTGGTTAAAAAATAGAGAATATGCTTGTAGCCCTTTTCGTAAATAGCGTTAATGTTGTAAAATGGAAAGTGCATTAAGTTTATTAATGAGAAAATTGATGTATTATTGCAAAAAAGGCCGTAATGGCCCTTTTTGTTGTGAAAAAACTAAAAGAATATAGGATTGGAAATGCCAGGAATAGTAGAGCAAACATTATTAGAACAACAAAATATTGATTTAAATGAAATGGTAACAATGAATCAAATGATTGATCAATTGTTGCCTAATGCAAGTAAAGAATTACAACAAAAACTAAAGATTAAAATTTATAACTTTGTGCGTACACGTAAACAACCAAGTATTACTGTGCGAAGAAGAAAATATTTTAAGCCGGCTGTTGCTAAATTAATTATTGGTAATGTACAAGATTACGCAGATGCAATTGAACGTCGTGCTAAGGAAGCCCCAGCTAAAGAGGATGCTACTGATAAGAAGCCAGCTTCTAAATCTAAGCGGGTTAGGACAATTACTAAGCGTAAGATTTTAGCTAAAGTTATAAAGAATGATAAGATTGATAAATCTATTCAAAAGAAATTAGAAGATAAGATTGCTTCAATTGTGAAGACCAACTTTATTAAGCCAGTTAACAAGCGGGGAAGTTTTTCGGTTGAAGATGGTGAAAAAGTTATAGCTGAACTTAGTCCTTTTTATCAAAATATCAAGATTGATCAAAAGTATCGCAAGAATGCTGAAAAAGCGGCTGAAAATAAGGAAACAGAAACTAAAGAAAAGCCTGAGCAACATTCTAAGGATCAGAATGAAAGTCGTGAAGGTCAATCTAAGGACTTTGAGCGTAAGAATAATCAGAAGAATAGCAATAATCGAAATAATAATCAAACGCAAAATCAACGTAAGCGACAAAATAAGCATCCTTTTGAGATCAGAAGAGAAAATAATAACCGCTCACGTAATAATCAGTCTAACCGCCGCTATAATAATCGAAATAATTATGATAATCGAAATAATTATGAATTTGATGAAGCTAGCGGTTTGCGTGAACGCTACAATACAGTAATCAGAAATTACAATCAACTGGAGCAAAGATATAATGCTTTGCAAGATAAATATAATCAGGCTTTAGATGATAAAGCTAGATTGATCGAAGAAATGGGCAAGAAGAACGAAGACTTACGTCGTGTATTGATCGACGTTTTGCGAAAAATGTAGTTTTTGGTAAAGAAAGAGACTAGTAGTCAATTTGAATTGATTACTAGTCTTATTTTATGTTTATGAAATATGATTTAGCTTAAAAATTAAAAAAAATATGTGTAAAAAATTATTTTTGTGAGACTGTAAAATAGTTTGTGTAAGGATGAATGATTCCTTAAATTTATTTCTTTAAACATTAGAAAAAGGAGTTCCTTTCTCGTAT
>NZ_PCYV01000042.1:0-14872 GCF_002553785.1 Lactobacillus sp. UMNPBX15 | reverse complement strand
TTTAAACAAAAAATGAAGCCAAACTTCTTATTATGCTTGACTTTACGTAGAAAAAGACCTAAAAGCGTCTAACTTTTAGGTCTCAGTTCATATCAATCAAAGATAAACATTTTTTAACAATATATCCAATTATTCCAACATGCTCTTAGCATATGGCAATTCCAATGATGGATCAGCATTCAAAGTCAAATCCGCAAATTGACCATTATTATAAAGATTATATGCAGCAGCACCAATCATTGCAGCATTATCACCACACAACTTAATATCCGGCAAGATCACCTTAGGTTGGTCTGCTTTAGGCAATTTAGCAATTTCTGCACTCATGCGATCACGTAAGCCATGGTTGGCAGCTACCCCACCACCCATGATAAAGGTCTTGGGCTTATATTGCTTAATTGCGCGAATTGTTTTATGAGCCAAAACATCAATTACTGCTGCTTGAAAACTTGCAGCCAGATCATACTTATTCAACTTTTCATGAATCTGATCAGCATGATGACAAGTGTTAATAAAAGCTGACTTTAAACCTGAGAATGAGAAGTCATAGTCATCATCTTCCATCATTGCTCGTGGGAAGTTAAAGGTATCCTTGCCTTCATGAGCCCAGGCATCGATAGTTTTACCTGCTGGATAGTTTACCCCAAGAACACGACCAATCTTATCGTATGCTTCACCAGCAGCATCATCGCGCGTATCACCGATAATTTCAAAATGAACAGGATCCTTAAGTAAAACTATTTCAGTATGTCCACCTGAAACCTGTAATGCAAGAGCTGGATATTCAATCTCGTCTTTTAGTTGAGCTGCCATAATGTGCCCCATAATATGATCAACACCAATCAAAGGAATACCCGTTGCCATTGAAGCAGCCTTAGCTGCACTTACACCAATTAAAAGAGCACCAACTAAGCCAGGGCCATAAGTCACAGCAATTGCATCGATATCTTTCCAAGTACAATTAGCTTCAGCCAAAGCTTCTTTAGTAATCTGACTAACCACTTCAATATGATGACGACTAGCAACTTCAGGGACTACACCACCAAAGCGTTGATGACTCTTAATCTGCGTTGCTACAATTAAACTTTCAATTTCACGTCCATTTTTGATAACAGCTGTGGAAGTTTCATCACATGAACTTTCATAAGCTAAAATGCGAATATCTTTTTTCTCACTCAAAACGTAAACTTCTTTCTTCTAATTTGATGTGGTTTTAACCATAAAACCATGTTCATAGCATCGGTATGAGTATCATGGTAATAGTTTTTACGAATGAAGGTACCTTCAAAACCTAAGGAACGATATAGCTTTTGGGCAATCTCATTATCTACTCTTACCTCTAGACTAACGCAATCACTGTCATTTTCACGCGCCCGATCAATAATCAATTGCATTAAGTAACGACCAATATGCATATTTTGAAAAGCCGGCGCTACTGCAACATTAGTAATATGCGTCTCTTCTGGAGTAAAACGCGCACCAATAAATGCAACTAGCATCGATTCATAATACACTACCAAATAAAGACAATTATGCCGCTTCTCTAGTTCTCGCTCAAATGAAAACTTATTCCACGGTGTCCGACCTGAATAAACTTGCTCCTCTAATACAAGCAGGTCAGGAATATTGTCATCTGTAGCTTGCATAATTTGTAGTCTCTTACCGTTTACATTCGCAATAAACGGGGTAAAACTCATATCAATCCGATTTAACTGTTGATGGAAAAATTGATTAAACTTCTTCAACATAATGACTATCTGGCTCGAATGGTTTGCCTGTCTTTTTATGCCAGTCTACTTCAGCCTGAGTTCGACGCAAGTAACGTGGCAATAATTTATCTGGATCAACTGGAACCGCATTTTCAGCTAATTGTCCAATTAGCCCAGCATGGATGACATTCTCTTCTTCAGTTCCATAAATATATGGAATATTCAAAGCTTTAAATTTTTCATCTTGCTTTTCAAGACCTGAGCCCACAAAAACAATTTTCTTAACTTCATGCTTGACCGCATAATCTTGAATCGCCTTAATTAAAACGTCGATATTGTAATGACCGTCTGGAATGACATTCTCTGGTACAGCACCGCTTAAATAACCGGCCGCAAAATAATTGTCATTTCTTGCATCTAAACCAGTAATTACCAAAGCGTCTTCTTGAACGCCTTTAGCCAAAGCTTGTAAAGTTGAGATTCCTACAACCTCTTTATCTAAAATGCTGGCAAACATCTTAACAGTAGTGATTCCAATTCTTAGTCCAGTATAAGAACCTGGCCCAATAGCAACTGCAAAACGATCAATATCTTTTAAGCTTAAATCATTATCTTTTAAAATTTCATCAATCAAAGGATCAAGATGTTCGCTATGATTACGCTCATCTCGTTCATTTTTCTCAACAATAATTTGTTGACCATCATTCAAGGCCACGCTCAAATGATTAGTAGCTGTCGAAACACTTAAAATTTTCATTTTATATATTTTTCTCTTTTCGCTTTAAATCACTTTTTTATTTTAACACGAGAAACGGCTTGTAAAACAAAGTAGCTGATAACCATTTGAATCCAAGGAACGATCGTCTCCTTAGGTAAACGTTGGATCAAAGCCGCATTGAAATTCATACCATACATAATATGTAGCCATAAGGTATTCATGCCAATATTGACAATTACAGTCACCAGAATAGTAGAAGCAATGATCCGCCAAATTTTAACTGGCTTATTATATAAAAACAGGGCGTAGATAAATGGGCCTGCCATTGCTGTTAAAGTAAAACCAATGAAAAAGCCACCTTGATTGCCAAAAAGTGCAGATGAAATTAAATCACTAATTCCGCCGCCAATGGTTCCCCAGAGTGGACCAAAAAGATATCCTAGTAAAACGCTTCCGATAAAACCCAGTCCTACTTTAACCATGACTGGACCAAAAGAAAATTGACTTAGAATAATTTTCATTGCAACAACAATACCTAAAAAGACTAGTTGCTGTAAATCCGTTCGTAAAATTTTCTTTGTATTCATTCGACCGATTCCTCCTACTAATTAAAAAAGCATGACTAATAGCGTCATGTTATTACTATATCTTACGCCAACTTAATTCACAGACGGCCTTAACTGTCCCATCTTCTGCTTCAATTGCATGATATGTAGTAACAATATCATCTTGAACCAAGTCCATGCAAGAATTTATACTCTCACCATAATGAACTTCTTTATCAAATTTAATATCAATTGCTGTAACGATATGTTCTTTTAAAAAGTTACGATCCAACATATCAACAAACCAACTGAAATAATGACTATTAGTTACATGATGATTAGTATCTAAGTCATCGTAACGAGCACGGTATGAACGCTTTTGCTCGTATTCGGTTTGCGGACGCAATCTTGGAAAACGTGGCATCTTTTTAAGTAGTGGTGCACCCCAATCTTCCATCATTTTAGTATCGGCTGGCACCATATGCCGTTTCTTCAAGTCAAGCATTACCCACTGACTTTTTACAGTTACTAATGGCTTGCCGTCTGCCGTACTAACGCCAAAATCACGATATTCAAAAAAGCGGTTATAGCCACTAGCTTCAGTACTCAAGATAACTTGATCACCGGGTTTAGGTAGGTCACTAATCTCAAAATGATATTGCGTTACGACCCAGCCGAGACCGCGCTTGACCAAATCATCAGTCCCGGCACCGCCTTGACTTAATTGATGCTCAGAAACCTGCATCATTAACTCAACTAGTGCTGGTAATTTTAAACGCCGATTTTCGTCACAATCTTTAAATTCAATTTGATATTCTTCGGTATACTTCATAATTAATCCTGGTGATATTGATCATACAATTCATTCTTAGAAACATGATGTTGCTTGGCTACCTGTTTAATTGCATCTTTCTTGGATTCACCTTTTTCAACCAAGTCATTAACTAAGTCAATTAATTCTGTCCAAGATAGTTGCTGAGGAGCTTCTGTATTAGGTGAAACTAGAATCACAAATTCCCCGCGTGGAGCATTCTCACTGAAGTAATTCGTGACTTCTTCCACACTACCCCGGATAAACTCTTCGTGGATTTTGGTCAATTCACGTGCAGCAACAATTTGACGATCTTTTGGTAGCACACTAGCCAATGTTTTGAGGGTTTTTGCTAGACGGTGCGGGGCTTCATAAAAAATTGATGTTGCTCTATTATCGCGCATCTGTGCAAAATATGTCTTCTGTTCCGACGATTTTCTTGGTAAAAAGCCATAATAAGTAAATGGCTGATTAAAACCGGAAGCAATCAAAGCAGTTGAAAAAGCATTTGGACCAGGAAGTGGTACAACCGGAATATCATGCTTAATGCATTCTTGCACCAACACATAACCTGGATCAGAAATCACTGGCATCCCCGCATCACTAATCTCGGCAATCACAGCCCCTTCCTTCATCAACTTGATCAATTCCGGCGCCCGCTCTTTGGAATTATACTTATGAAAAGAGATCATTTTATTATGAACCCCAATTTTTTCCAGTAAAATCCCACTAGTTCTTGTATCTTCTGCGGCTACATAATCTGCATCGGTTAAAACTTTTTTAGCACGAATAGTAATATCTTCCAAGTTACCAATCGGAGTTGGCACTAAATAAAGCTTTCCTTCATCTTTTGCATAACTGCTTTGACGTTTCATTATCTACCGTCCTTTTTCTTGCCCTTTTTTTCGCCAAAATTGTCCAAAATATCAAGACAAAACATACAATCTGCACTTGGATCACGATGCGAGCCATAGTACATATTGCAAATGTGGTACCCTGAATCATAAATCTTCTTCAATGATTCCAAGCCACTCTGTGTTTTAGTCTCAGGTGCAGGCTGATTTGCCGTTAACTTGTCCAGCTTCTCATGGAGTAATTGATTTTCTACCTTCAACTCCGTGTTTTCTTTTAATGTTTCTAAAATATCATTTTCCAAGCTGGCAATCGTCTTGGTCATATTTTCTGTTGTTTCTTCAATCTTTTTCAGTTTTGAATATGGATCCAATCTAAACACCTACTTCCATTTTAAGGCGAGATAATCTAACGCATTTTGTAAATTTACGTTACTCAAACGCATTTTGTCTATTTCAATTAAATTCTTAAGCATTGTCGCCGCCATTATTCTTTTAGCAGGATTACGCAAATCTTGCTCGGCCAATAATTTTAACTGAAGCAAGATGTAACCCTGCTCTGACACTAGCTTAGCATCAGCAGCTAGCTTGTGTGCACTGACAAGTGCTAAGCTGTTGTGTTCCAGCATTTCTTGATAAAAATATTTAATTGCCTGATTCCATTTATCAAGATTACCCAGTTCCTCAATCTCTGCTTTTGAAAAACCATTCTCCAGTAAGACTGCAGTCCTACCACTAGCCCTCTCACCATTGTCAAAATTAATGATCTGGGTCCGTGAACGCACCGTTGGTAAAATCTGATCACTATTGTTAGTAATCAAAATCGTAACTACTGGCGCTACTGGTTCTTCTAGTAAGTTTAATAAGCCGTTTGCTGCAGCTAAAGTTAACTTTTGTGCTTCATTAATAAAGAAGAAACGGCGAGTACTTTCAACTGGGCTTTTGGCTAATTCTTCTTTTAAGGGACGAATTTGATCAATCCCTAGAGTCTGTTTTCCATCAGGCGCTACTAGCAATACATCTGGGTGGTTACCTGACAAAATTTGCCGACAATTTTGACAGCTGCCATCCGGCTTATTTTCACCAGTACAATTAAACAAACAAGCTAGCCAGTATGCAGTATTCAATGCCCGTGCCTCATCGCTATCAACAAAAAGATAACTATGAGCTAACTTTTTTTGGTCATATGCTCTTTTTAAAAATTGGGTTTGCTTTTTCCCAACATTACTAAGATCAATCATCAGAAGCGTTTAAACTCATCAACTGGAACAACAAAACAAGTTGCACCACCGACTGTCACTTTCAAAGGCTGTGTAATTTCATACCCAGTTGAAACCATATGTGGTGTTGCAATTTCCTCTCTTGCTCGGGACTGTTCCTTAATAATCTTTAATACATCGTCTACTTTATCGTCATCACAACCTACTAAAAAGGTAGTATTTCCTTGACTTAAAAAACCACCTGAAGTTGCTAACTTAGTAGCACGAAAATCATTTTGAACAAAGGCCCGTTGTAAATCATTAGAGTCTTCTTTTTGCACAATTGCAATTACTAACTTCATCTAAATCAATCCTTAAAATAACTCTGGCATTCTTTGCTTTAATGTTGCAATAACTTGAGCAACTACCTGATCAATTGGCTGCGTAGCATCAACAGTTACGAAGCGTTCAGGATACGTCTCTTTTACCTTGAGAAAACCGGCATAAACCTTTTTATGAAAGGCAAGATTCTCTTGTTCCAAACGATCTTCCTGACCCGGACGCAGCTTTTCAATTCGTTTTAACCCTACTTCAGGATCAAGATCTAAGAAAAAAGTAAGATCAGGATCTAATTTATCCGTTGCAAAATCATTAATTTGCTTAACTTCCTGAATTCCTAAATCACGTCCCGCTCCTTGATAAGCTAAAGAACTATCGACATAGCGATCTGAAAATACGACTTTGCCTTCCTTTAAAGCTGGACGAATAATCTCTTCCACATGCTGACTACGTGATGCAGCATATAAAAGCGCTTCGGTCTTATTGTCCATCTTGTCGTTAGCAGGATCTAAAATAATGTCGCGAATTTTTTCTGCAATTTTTGAACCGCCTGGTTCACGCGTCACAAGATATTGTGTCTTAAGCTCTGAACCAATTTGGTTCAATACTTCTTTTAAAACTGTACTTTTCCCGGCGCCATCAGGGCCTTCAAAACTAACAAAATAACCTCTCATAAAATCCTCCATATGTCTATTCTACAGAAGTTTCATAGAGATTAACAGTCCTACTATTTTTTATTTATTCAAAATAAAAAAAGACCAATATTCGGTCTTTTTCTACTGGGTAATAGCATTAGTAATACCACTAAATCTTGTGCCTCGATGACGAGCTTCATTATACAAAAAAGTATACTTTGCCTTTAAGATTCGATTTTGCACATAATTATCTTCGGATAAATCTAAAGTTGTTTGATCGAGATCTTGCTCTAATGCAATTTGATTTTGTAGCTTTTCAATCTCGGCTACCAACTTTTGATCACCCATTGCTTTGATCTTTGCTTGCTTTTTATTAGCCATTATAATGCCGTTCTTCCTTGCACTGCGCGCTTTAAAGTAATGGAATTAGCATATTCAATGTCACTACCAACTGACAAACCAGCGGCCAATCTGGTTACCTTAATACCAGCTGGCTTAATTAATTTGCTGATATACATCGCAGTTGATTCGCCTTCTGGAGTTGAATTAAGCGCCAAAATCACTTCTTTAACAGCATCATTTTTTTGCAAACGCGTAATTAAAGACTTGATATTGATCTCTTCTGGTCCAATTCCATCCATTGGTGAAAGAACACCATGAAGCACGTGATAAAGTCCGTCATATTCGCCCATTTCCTCAAAAGCCATCAAATCCTTTGGTTGTTCAACTACCATAATAGTTGTTTGATCGCGATTAGGATTAGAGCAAATATCACAGACATCTTTTTCGGTAATATTGCCACAGATCGGACATTGATGAATGTCTTTTTTTACTTGAACTAAAGACTTAGCAAAATCATCGACATCCTGATCAGGCATATCCATCGTATAAAAAGCCAACCGAGTCGCCGTTTTTTCACCGATTCCAGGTAGCTTCATATAAGCATCAATTAAATGAGCAATTGGTAATGGATATTGCAATTACATCAAACCTTTCGTGTATTTACCTAAGCTTGCCTGAGTTGCCTCATCAATTTTGGCCAAGCCCTTGTTAACCGCATCAATTACCAAATCTTGTAACATATCTGGGTCGTCTGGATCAATTGCTTCCTTATCAATCTTGATGTCCTTCAACTTGCGGTCACCAGTAAAGGTAGCTACTACTAAATCATCGGCAGACTTACCAGTAAATTCTTGAGCAGTAATGTTTTCCTGCTCTTCTGCCATTTGTGCTTGCAACTTCTTAGCTTGCTTCATCATTTGTTGCATGTTCATGCCGCCCATGCCCATACCACCAAAATTAGGTCTTCTACTCATAATTTTTCTCCTTTATTATTCTATTATACTAATAATCTGCTTATCAAAATTGTCGTCTTTCTCTAGTTTAACTTGTTTATCATCAAAATTAAACTCAGCAGTATGCTTATGCGGTATCTTCACCTTATTAGTTACGCCCATTTTCATCCATTCATATTCTGAATCGATGTGCCCTATATCAATCATTTGATTATTAAGCTGAGCTATCAAATCAGCCACAATCACTTTTGCAGTAGGACTTAACATCAGTAAAATCAACCTATTAGCTGCATTTTTAATAATTTCATCTTCAATAACTTTTTTGCGACTATATGCATTAGTTGGCGGACAAATGAGTCTACTAATTGATCTAGCATTAGAAAACAAGTCATGCCTTCGCCTGAGCGACTATATTTACCTTCTACAATTAAAAGATCATGATCCTGCCAAAGCTGTTTCATTTTAGCAAAATAATCTTTAGCGTGACTTTTATCTACTAAATCAATATATGGCCGTGAAAAGAAAGTAGAAACGTATACATTGTATTGCAATTCAACTTCTCTTAACAAGTCATGATTATTCGGGAAGAAACTATTTCGATAAAAATTACGGCAATAATCATTATAGCGATCTAACTTTTCAAAAACATCAGATAATCCTACTAATAAACGGCGATTGCTGCCTTCTAACAGGAGCTCTTTTAGCGAACCAGCTAGAATTATGATCTTCTAGTAAGATCTGTAATGTTGTTTCTTTATTTAAAACTTTAATATTATAATCATTGCTCATAGTACTTTAGTCTTTAATATTGACTGCATCCCCAAAAAGATCCTTTGCCTTATTAATCACTTCTGGATCAACTTCTGGTTCATCTGACTTTTCTTCTTGAATCTCAATCTGTTGCTTTTTCTTAGCAAGTAGCTCATCCTTATGGCTTTCAACAAATTCTTTTCTAACTGCCAGCCAATCGTTATCTGGCACCAAAACAATGCCGTAAGAATGTTTAGCAAACTTTTCAATATAGTCCGTTAAGCGCCATAACAGATCATTATCTGCGCTCGCATTTTCAAACCATAAAGTATATTTGCATTTCATGACAACTTGTTCAGGACTAGCAGCCACTGGTTCTAATACATCAAGCAGTGCTTTTTCAGAGACAGCTAAAACAGATTGTAAATCAGGCCAGACATTCTTAATTGTCTCTAAATCGTTTCGAGTAGCATTTTCAAGAACATGATATACTTGTTTGCGATTTTCTGCCGTAGTTTTTTTGACTTTTCTAACCGGCTTTTTAGTTTGCTTCTCTTTTGGTTTAACAGCAGGGTTAGGAGCCACTTTAGGTACCGCAGTATCCAAGTGAAATACCTGATTTGTTGATAAACTTGGCTTATTGGATACTTCACTAAGTTTTTGTGTTAAATCAACGACTTGCTTCTTCAGCGCTGCTAGTTCAGCCTGCAAATCAGTATTACCTTGTGCAGGTTGAGCTGGTGTTGTCTTAGCTGGGGCAGCGCTTGTCTGCACTGGTGCAGTACTACTTGCTTCTACTAAGAACACTTCCAGTGGTATCTGTTGCTGATTAGTATAGCGTAAATCATTCAAGGCATTATTAGCCAAATTAATCAGTCGATAATAACTATCTGTAGAAACGCTCTTTATTTTTTCAATAAAGTCTTTTGTTAAAAAAGTTTCCTGTTTATTTTCATCGGTTTTGACGATTAATAAACTCTTAGTAGTTAGATCGATGATTTCATCTAAAATGTTTTTTGAACTAGCTCCTTTAGCCAACTCATCTTGTGTAAGCTGCAAGGCTTGACCTGCATCCTGATTTAACAAAGCTAAAAGAATTTTTTCAATATTTTCTCGATCTGCAAAGCCTGTAATCTGCAAAGCATCATCATAGTTGACGCTTTCCTTCTCGTAACTCAACAGTTGATCCAAAATGCTAAGAGCATCCCGCATCCCACCATCGGCTACTTGAGCAATGACTGCTAAAGCTTTATCTTCATATTTAATATTTTCTTGATCAAGAATGTATTTCATTCTCTTCTCAAGGTCTTCTTTGGAAATTCGCTTAAAATTATAGCGCTGCGTTCTAGAAATAATTGTCGCAGGCACTTTTTGCAATTCAGTCGTTGCTAAAATAAATACTACATGCTCTGGTGGCTCTTCTAATGTCTTCAGCAAAGCATTAAAAGCTCCCATCGACAACATATGAACTTCGTCGATGATATATACCTTGTATTTACCTTCCGTTGGAGCATATTTTACCTTATCGCGAATTTCACGAATTTCATCAACCCCATTATTTGAAGCGGCATCAATTTCCATGATATCTGGCATTGAACCTTGATCAGCTGCAATACAGTTAGCACACTCATTGCATGGTTCACCATCTTGCAAATTAGTACAATTCAATGCCTTAGCAAAAATCTTAGCACAAGATGTTTTACCAGTTCCGCGGGGTCCTGCGAAAAGAAACGCATGGGAAACCTTACCACGTTTAATCGCATTTTTTAAGGTATCGGTAATCGCTTCTTGACCAATCACACTGTCAAAAGTCCGCGGCCGCCACTTACGATATAGCGCTTGATAAGCCATAAATTCTCTTTCCTAAGTAAAAAAGCTCCTAGCTCTCGAAGAGCTAAGAGCTGTTAATATTCTAACAAAAAAGGCACATGCCTGAACAACCTTAGTGCTGCTACCTTCCGGTCCTGACACAATTCAGAGGTCAAACATTGCCCAACAACTATGTTAACGTATTTCAGTAAATATTACCAGCATCTTGTTTTAAAAATTACTGATTTTATACTTCTTTTTGAGCTAATTTAGCTGCTTTTTGTTTCTCACGAATCGCTCTGAAAAAATCTTTTAGCATTTGTGCACATTGATCACGATACAGTCCACGAATTGCATGCGGATGATGATTAAATTTTTCTACGCTAAATAAATCCACAACTGATCCACAAGCTCCGGCTTTTGGATCAAGTGCACCGAAATAAACGTCTTTTATTCTAGAATTAATAATTGCCCCTGCACACATCGGGCATGGTTCCAAAGTCACGAATAAGCTGCAGTCAATTAAGCGCCACATGCCTAACTTACTGCAAGCTTCTTTAATCGCAATCATTTCTGCATGTTGGGTAGCATCTTCATCAAGTTCACGCCTGTTATATCCAGTACCAACTACGCGGCCATCAGGATCAACAACAACTGCCCCTATCGGCACCTCTCCTTGCTTTTCAGCTTCTTTTGCCTGGTCAATGGCTAATTGCATGTATTTCCTTTTATCTTCGCCAGACAGCATTTTATCACTTCTCAATTCATCGTTTTTATTTATTGTATCAAAAAAGCAGCTATTTGCGACTAGCTGCTTACTTTTTACAATGGTTCAATGTTACGATTTCTAAAGTTGTGGTAGAAAAAGATTCCTGACAAGATCAAGTATAATGCAGCAATTCCAGCTGGAGCAGCAGTCTCGTTATCACCGGAAATCATACCTAACATAAACACACCAACAATTACAATCAATACTGCAACAATGTATTTCCAAGCCTTTTTCATAATAATTATCCTCTTCACATACTCTTGATATTTACAAGATTATTATACGAGGATAAATCCAGTTTTGAAAGCACTTTTATAAAGTCTAATGCTTATTTAATAGTACTTTCAAGCATTTTTTATTTAGTTATTTCTTAGTTGATTTTAAGATATAATAGCCTTTATCTCTTGTTAAAATTTCACAATTACCATATGTATTGGTCATCAGCTTACGCGCACTAGGTTCTCCCTGCTTTTTCTGAATAACTACTAATAAGATACCGCCATTAACCAAATGCTCATTTGCTCCCAGTAAAATCTCATTAACCACTTTTTTTCCTGCTCTAATAGGCGGATTTGTTAATATTAGACCAAACTTTTTATCATTATCCACATGTTCATAACAATCAGAGGAATAGATATTTACATTATCTATGTGATTAACTTGTGCATTCTGCTTTGCCAAGCTTAATCCGCGCTCATTTACATCAACCATATCTACAGTTTGATCAGGCCAAAACTTAGCCGCAAATAAACCAATCGGACCATAACCGGTACCAACATCCAAGATATTATCCTTAGGAAAAACAACATCTTTCATTGCCTTGATCAATACGCCTGAACCATAATCAACCCTCATTTTAGAAAAGACACCTGCGTCTGTTGTGAATTTCAAATCAATATTATCAACATGATAATCAACAACATGTTGATCATGCTTGGCAGTAGGATCAGTCGCAAAATACATTTGATTTTTTTCTTCACTCATTTTAACTAACCTTTCTTTTTCTCAAACCATTCTTTTATCTTATGCAGCTCCGTTGTATTCTGTACATCTTTCAATTCATTAATCTGTGCTTGCATCTTTTTGTTTTGATCAGCCAAATCCTTGTTTTGCTTTTCTAAATTATCAAGCTTTTTCAAAATTAATTGAATATTATCATGCGTTTTTAACGTATTTGCGCCATTCGTTCTCCTCATCAAATACGAAGTAATCGATGACGTTAACATACCAACTATTCCAATTCCTAAAAGCATCATTACTAATGTAACGAATTTTCCTACAATACTATGCGGTGGAATTGTTTTGCCAAAAATTGCATCATAACCGACAGTAGTAGCTGTTGAAATGACCCACCAAAAAGCAGTATCCAGCGTTACATGTTCAGTGATTGCGAATGCTTCCGCTCCTACCAACAAAAATGTAATTGTAAAAAAGATTACATAGAGTAGGCCATTAGTATGAAAAATATTACGTAATTTTCCCATCAAACCAGCTAATCGAATCAAACGCAAAAGCCGCAAATCTGATACCAGCCCAGATAAATTAAAAATATTTAAGCTGATAAACAATAACCCCATTGGAATAATACTCAGCAAGTCATAAATGTGAGTTTTGAAATATAGTTTCTTGTCTTCTGCTGCATGTAAGCCACGAAAATAATTAATTGCAAAATATACTACAATTGCACTATTGATCCAGAACCATTTACTAGTCGGTTCATCAATATTAATAACCGCAGCAAAATCTAAAATAATCAAAAAAATCGAAATAATAGCTAAAATGGCCATTACCCATTGATATGGCGTTAGTCTTCTTTCTATATCTTTCATCATAAATTTAATTATACAAAAAAATAAGCTCTTCACACATAGCAAAGAGCTTATTCATAGTTGCCCAGTTGGGCTGTAACTATTTAAGGGTTACAGTAGCACCAACTTCTTCAAGCTTAGCCTTGATGTCGTTAGCTTCGTCTTCTGAAACGCCTTCCTTAACGTTCTTAGGAGCACCATCAACAAGGTCCTTTGAGTCCTTAAGGCCAAGACCAGTAATGTCACGAACTGCCTTAATAACCTTAACCTTTTCTTGACCTGCTTCAGTCAATTCAACGTCGAATTCTGACTTAGCAGCACCTGCGTCTGCAGCACCTGCAGCAGCAACTGGAGCAGCAGCAGTAACGTCAAATTCGTCTTCAATAGCCTTTACAAGGTCGTTCAATTCAAGGATGGTAGCACCCTTCAATTCTTCAATAATCTTATCAGTATCTAAAGCCATTTAAGTATCCTCCGAAAAATTAGAATTTAGATATTAAATATAAATTTCTTTATTATTCAGCTGAGTCTTCATCCTTAGATTCAGCAACAGCCTTAACAGCATATGCGAAGTCGCGTACAGGAGCTTGTAATACAGAAACAAGCATTGAAAGCAAACCTTCGCGGCCTGGGATAGCAGCAAGTTCCTTGATTTCATCCTTAGAAGTCAACTTACCTTCAAGCATACCACCCTTAATTTCGATAACGTCAAAGTCATCTTCGTACTTAGAAACGATACGTGCAGGTTCAGTAACGTCATCAGCGTTATCAGTGTAGATAACAGCAGTTGGTCCAACAAAAGTATCATCAAGACCTTCGATACCAGCCTTAGCAGCAGCACGTCTTAAGTAGGTGTTCTTGATAACCTTCATCTTAACATCGTTATCACGAAGTTCCTTACGCATGTTAGTAACTTCTTCAACAGTCAAACCAAGGTAGTTAATTACCAAGATTGCCTTAGCAGCTTTAAGTTCTTCAGCAAATGCATCAACGAACTTTTCTTTTTCAGCAATAGCAGCTTTACTCAAATTATTTCACCTCCATGATCACATTGATAAATTCTATAAGGCCTTAAAAAAGCAAAAACTCCATGCCGAAAGACATGGAGCATAAAAATCTTCATCATCTTCTGGCCTCGGCGGGATTTTGAGGCGTCATGCCACCCGAGTCTTAGGTAGAATTTACAGTTAATTATTATAGCAAGCTTTGCTGTAAAATGCAAAAGATAATTTTATTTATTTTGGTTATTGATGATTTCATTAATTTTATCCACCATCTCGTCTACTTGATCATTGCCAAAAACAGTCTAGTTTGAGTAAGTATTGTTTTGATCTGCTGTATCCCCAAAAGACAAAATTGGAATATTACGTTCCTTAACTTGATCAATTATCTGATAAACTTTATCACCGTAGTTAATGTCCAAATAAGCATCTGCTGTCTTAATTAAGCGTTTCTGTTTTTCACCAATAATTGTTTGGTATAACGCCAATACAGTTTTTGAAATATTCATTAATTATACGCGTGGTGCTAGTTAAATCGTTTTAGTTAATAAAAGTTGTAAGTAATTTAAATAGAAAATAGTCTGATCTAATTGAACTATCTCAAGCTTAAGCGTTTTTCTCACCATTTACAAG
>NZ_PCYV01000041.1:0-16251 GCF_002553785.1 Lactobacillus sp. UMNPBX15 | reverse complement strand
CAAGTAAATTTATTTTCTTAAATCATTGATAATACTTGACTTTGGGTAGAAAAAATACTGATAATTAACGTTTATTCTAACGTAAATTATCAGTATTTTTCTTTTTTGAGTATATAAAATTTAGTGCTTATTTATTATTTTAACCCAAAGATTTAAAGCTACTATTCCTAACACTAAAATTACTATATCCATGAGTACAAATCCTGCACAAAGCATGAATAACTTGTTTACACTAAAACTGTTATTTAAAAAGAATACAACTACACCTACCCCATCTAGAATAATTATAACGATTACTCATAAGTTATCTAATTTTGAAGATAATGATCGCATAATCTTACTTAAAAATGGGAAAATTATTTCTTCTGGTAATGAAAAGTACTTGCTAGAAAACAGTTCTTTATATCAAGAACTTAAAAAGTATTATCGTGGAAGATATTAAACTATTTTGTATTCATAAGTTGAAATTGAAGAGCTAATTTTATCTAAAAATACTTTAGAAAATAATGTTATTAAGTTAGAAAAAATTGAAAAAATACGTGATGAATTATTTGAGTATGAACTAGCAGGAAATGGTAAAACTTGGCAACGAGAAGGCGCAGATATTTTGTTAGCCAAATTAGGTATTAATAAGGAAAGTAATTATTAATTTAGGCACACAAAAACCCGTAAAACATCTAGTTTTTACGGGTTTTTAAATTGTGTAAATTTACTTCTTTGCAGTGGCTTCTGCTTCAGCGGTTGTATTTGATGGTGTTAGTTTAACACTATTTTCAATGAATTGGACATCGCTAGCCTTAACATATGCATCTTTAATAGGCATATGATCATTTACATATTGTCCATTACTTGATAAACGAAGGACATCCTTCCAGTGGGAATCAGGTGCTAAGTGATAGAATTCTTCAGCCTTATTTTCACTTGGAACCCAAATGTATAATAATTTGTCTACTCTCCACCATTCAGAATTCTTGGTAATTCTAATGTTCTGAAGAGAACCATCGGCATTATACAAATCCGTAGTTTGAGTAAATTTAATAACTGAAGTTTGTTCAAGATTATAGTTATGAACTTGAAGCTTAGATGCTGGCTTAACTCCCATGGAGTAAAGCCAATTGTTTGTACCTTTAATGCGGTAAATGGCTTGGTCTCCACCAAATTGACCAATATAACCGGCAACTTTATCAGCACGAGAACCCTTTTCTAAGTAATCGACTGTGAACTTTTCACCATTCTTTGCATTTCTGACTTGAACAACATTGCCATTTTGGTTAAAGGTTACAATTGGTGTACCAAGACTGTCATTAACAGTTACAGTAGTTTCATCTTTACCTACTGGTTGGGTATTATTGTCAGTTGGCTTATTAGTAGTGGTATTTGATGAAGTATTGTTGCTACCTGATGCCATTGTGGTATTGGCTTTAATAACTGGTCCTAAGTTGTATGATTTAACATATTGCTTAGCTGGTCCACCTACTCTGAAGTAGTGTTTACCGTTCTTAAATCTGTAAGAACCACCGTAAGTAGTGATTGTTTGACCCTTATATAACTTCCATCTGTTTTGGTAACTAGTACGACGAGTAGAAGTTACATAGATGTAAGTGTTGTGAGTGATTCTTCTAGTTACACCGTCAATGTTGGTAGCCTTTAAGTATTGGTCTTTGTCGGCAACTTTGTAGTAAATGCCATCGCCAATCTTTACAGGATTAGCTACTAATTTAGCATAACTAAATGCATTGTATTTTACACCAGTGCTGTTGCCGTCTTTATCATAAGCAACGGCAGTGTGCATAATCATTTTATTGGTAATATTGGTGTCTGCAGCTTGAAGTGTGTGAGCCTGTGAGCTGAATGAAAGCATTGGACTTACAGCCATTAAAGTTGCAACTGAAGCTAAGATAAATTTATTTTTCTTCATTTTAATCATCCTCGTATTTTCATCTCCAACACTTCAATTATCTTTCTTTATAAGATTTAAAGCAACAAAAAAGGGATTGAATCACATGATTCAATCCCTTTTAGTACTTATTCATTCCAACTTACTTCATAGATCTTGTTTGAAACTGTCTTGTTCTTGCCATTAACCGTCTTGTGATATGCGACTGTTAAGTAACCGTGATTTTCATTAAGGATTTGAATACCTTCAAGTTCAGTATGCATACCTTGACCATAAATGTTGATTGGTCCTGCATTATCGGTTAAGTTAATTTGCAACCAATTATCAGTGTCAGTTCTAGCGAAGGTTGGAATTTTATAGATATTCTTTTTATGATAATGTCCGCCAAGCGTATCTGGAGCCAATTGACTAGAAACATAAATGTTACCTGCATTATCAAGATCATAACCTTGGATTGAGGTCACAACACCTACAAAATTAGGTACCATGAAACTTTCTAAGTAAGATACACCATCTAAGTTTACATAACCATTACTGTATTCAACACTATCAAGTTGATCGTTAATTACGTTATTATCGTAAATAGTAAAGTAGCCGTTCCCTGATTTATCTACAGTAGCTAACAAGAACTTAGAATAATCTGGTGATACTGCAGCTTCTGCACGATCTAATTCAGTACCTGCAAAATTGTAATTTCCTGCGCGGTTCAAATATGCTAAACGTGGCAAATCAGTGTTTGAGTAGAATACTTTACCTAGAGGATTAATATCAACTCGGGCAATTTGCTTATCCCACTTAGGACCTGGCTTTGTACCTACAAACCATTTACCTGATCTACCTGAATATTCCCAGGTTTGGGTGTGACCACCTGCACTACCATACATTGTAACTACTGGAGTAGTTACATTACCTGCATAACCACGTAAAACATGAATTTCATGTTGATCATTACGTAATTGCTCTGCGTAAATATACTTAGAACCTACATTACCTTTTTGTGCTACTGCCATGTAGCCTGTGTTTAAGTCAGCTGTGTGACTTGCTGAAATGTTAAATGCCTGTCTCATAATAAAACCTCCAAAAAATTTTCTATCTTCCTATTTGGAAGAATTTTCATTAATAATTTTTGCGACCTTCGCAAAAATATCCTTCACATCTTGGTCTTCCACCTTAAAACCTTTGGCTTCTAGTCCGTCGACTACTGCATTGACAATCCGATTGATTTTTTGATCGCTGGCTAAGCTTTCTTTGTTGTACAAACCAACGTAATTTTTCATCAGATCATCAGCAGTAATGCGAAATTGTTCCAGCCTTTTGTTTTTAAAGTGAACACGACTTAGAATGCCGATACCTATAATGCTGATGAACCACAACGCAAGGGTTGTCAGTTCAATATAATCATGGATATCCATTACTTTCACCTACCTCTCTATTTAGAGGGTGGGCTAAATGTCCATTGGACATCACCTCTGTGAGTTGCCAACAATTGTAAAATATTTCTATGTATAAGCATATTAAGTATTGAAAATAGTATGCTTATATACTACAATTAATGTATAAAAATATTGCTAATGCCATAATCCTCACTGCTAAATAAGATTTATGGTGATTAGTTGAATCACAACTTGTTGACGATTTACATAATATGCTTATCTACGAACTTAGTCAAGAGAAAAATACGTAAAAGCATATTATTTGCTTAGTGAAAAAGTGGAGAAACCCTTGATATGATTGAGTTTGAACGTACTAAGGAATTAGCTAAAAAAAATAAATTAACCTTGCTAGAAGTTAACGATAAAGCTGGACTAGGAAAAAGAACTATTTATAATTGGAAAGACAGGAAGCCTGGTTCATTAGCTTTAAGTGCCGTTGCTAAGGTCTTACATACTTCTACAGATTATTTAAGCGGAAGAACCGATGACCCTAATCCGCACCAGAAAGAAACAGTTGCTTTGGATCATGAAGTTCCTTATTCATATCATGGTTATCATGTTCCCGAAGAATATTTGAATATGGTTCGAGAACTGATGGAAAAGGACATTAGAGAAAGGCGTGCCCGTAAAAATGATCGTGGACAACAGTGAGAGAAAGAATAGATTAATTACTTATCTGTTTAATTATGCTTTTGATAATGATATTGGCTATGTTTTCTATAAGACTAACCCACGGTATCCTTCTCTTGCTTGGAAATGGAAACGTGAAATTGCTATAAATATGAACTGGCATAATCAAGATGAAGTTCCATTTACAATAGGTCATGAGATAGGACATGTTATGCTCGGTGGACCTAATACGAAGCAGCTTTGTTGTATTGCTTATGGAACGCAGATTGAAGAAGAAAAAGATGCAGATATATATTCTTTGCATCTTCTCTACAAGTATTCATGCGCCCAAGAAGATAATTTTTATGATCCATTATCTTTCGTAAAAGCATATGGTATTCCCAATAGAATGATTGGAGAAGCATACAAGATGTTTGCGGAAGAAGAAGGATATGATGCGCCCGACTTAATGATGGAGAATTACTAATTCAAATTTTATTAAATCGTATGAAAAAAGAGAATCCTATAATGATGGATTCTCTTTTTGTATTGTAAAATTTTCAAATTAATCAATTTGTTGTTAGAAGCTAAACTTTAATTTTGATATTATTCACTGACTACAGCGGCTGACTTATCTTCCGCCTCTGCTTTCTTAACTTTTACACTCATCTTAATAGTTACAAAGAAAACCGTTGCTTCTACAACTAGTAAAAGAATTAATGCGTAGCGCACGTCACTCATACCAGAAACAGTAGTAAAAATAGTAGTCATTACAGGTGATGATGCTATTGCAAAAGTATTTAATAAGCCAACAGTTGAGGCTAAGATTTTATGTTCAACTGTGTTAACCAACCATTGAGTTAACTTAATAGAAGAGATGCTGGCTGTTGCAGCTAACAAGAAAAAGAATGGTAAAACTGCATAAATGTGGGCTGAAAGTGTAGATAATGTAGTTAAAAAACTAAGTGCACCAGCAATAATTGTCATTGTAAATGCAGAAACGTTTCTGAATAATTGCTGACCGAACATACTACCTAAAGCAGCACCACAACTAACTAATACACCCATTACAGCCATAGTGAAGCTGTAATTTCCAATTAACATTGTTGACTTGTGTCCTGCCATTACAATTGGAATTAAAGCGCTCATTGCACCTAACACCCCGTTGAGCAAACCTACAATAACCATGATAGTTAATAATCCATGAGCTTTTTTAGCTTGAGTAAATGATGACTTCATAGTTACGAAGAACTTTTGCTCGTTTACTTCTTGTGGTTCAAGTGATTGACCGTCTTTTTTATGCTTTAAGCCAACACTTGCGTACAAAAGTCCTGCTGCTAAAAATGTAAATGCATTAATAAATGCTAGGTTGGAGTAAGACATGAATAAAAGCAAGCCAGAACCTACAAATTGGGCAACCATATTGATGATTTCTGATACACCACTAGTAAATCCTTCTGCTTCACCAAAATCTTTTTTACCTACGATATCTGCCACTAATGGCGCTACTAAACCGCCTGAGTAAGAACCAAAAGTATCTGAGAAGAAATTAATTACTACAACTGCAATTACTAGGTTCCAATCTGAAACTTTGGCTACAAATAAAATTCCAACGATTGCGTAAAGAACAAATCTAACTACTGCCATTAAAAAGATATTTTTAAACTTATTGCGAGTTTTATCTGCTAAGTAGCCAGCGAAAATTTCAAAAAGTCTAGGAATTGATTCTGAGATTGCGATTAAAGACAATGCAAGTGAGTAATTGTGTAGCTTACTTGCGTAAGTCATAAATGCTAAGTAGAAAAGCACGTCACCAGTACCTGAAAGGAAACTAGCGATTGAAAATCTTCTGTAATCTTTATTTTTCAAAAATACGTTCATAATGTTTAACTCCTTTGTTTTAATGTTGATTTAATCTTAGCAAGGAATTAAAATTATTTTTAAAAATTTCGTATTTGAACATTTGGAGGGGAAGATATGACAATTGGAGAATTATTGAAGGAATATCGTCAAAAAAAAGGCTTAACTCAAAAACAATTTGCGGATGGTATTGTAAGTACTTCCTACTATTCTAAGGTAGAGAAAAATGAACACAGGATTACTGTAGAAGATCTTGTTAAAATTTTAGAACATAATGATATTGCTATGTGGACTTTCTTTAGAAGACTTAGTCTAAAAGGAGATTTTCAGCATGAGTATATAATCAAGTTAGAGAATGATGTACTAGATGCTTATTATCATTCAAACAAGAACAGAATTGAAGAAATACGACAAGAAGTTGAGAAAAGTACTGTACCGAATAAAGATGAATATCTTTTGCTTATTGATGGATGGCTTGAAAATTTAAAGACGGAAGACGAAGAGCCAAATTTAGAGGTCAGAAAAGCTTTAAAAGATAAAATATTTAATATTCCAGATATTACTAAAGAAAAGCTAAATCTTTTTTGTAATTTTATGGAATTTTACGATCTCGAAAGTAATGTAATGATTACTAAAAATGCTATTGATAAATTTATAGATAGTAATGATACTGAAAGCCAAGAAGTTTTATTAGCAATAATTGATAATTTACTATATTTATCAATCAAAGAAAATAATTATAATTATGTAGATTATTTAATTTCAAATGCTGAAAAATTGCCAATTAAACCGCAGTTTTATTTCTATCAAAGCGTAATTTCATTTTACAAACATTTAGCTAATTATCATTTTAATAGTAATCAAGATGATGTAAATGCATGTCAATCTATTATAAAAAGCATGGAATTAACTGGAATGCAATCATATGGAACTGAATTAGAAGAGTTTTTAAAAGATCATATATAAAAAATGTCGTATTTGAACATTTTCTTACTTAAATGTTCAAATACGATTTTTTTGTTTCTTTTCAATGAACTTTCATATACTTAAAACATAAATTAATTAAGCGAGGAAATTTAAAATGAAAAGAATAAATAATTTAGTAGTTGGAATAATTTTAGGTACTGATAGATAAAATCTGAATTTTACCATATTGTACAAGGAGGTGACGTTTAGATGAATTTCAATTGTATCTTTAGACCTATTATTCATCAAATGTAATTTATGACTGAAAACGAAAAGAAGGAAGAAAAGGGGACTAAGATCGAAAGATCTTCAGAAAAAAAGAAACTTGAAAGTATTGTAGAGGGTTTGCTAATCAAGTTTAAGTAAATTAAAAAATCTTTTGACTATTTAAATTCAATTTTTAAAGGAAGTGAGTTTTTATAATGACTGCATTAGTATATGTAACTTTAGCTGCTGATAGACATGGTAATAAATAATAATCACATAGAAAGGAAATAAAAAATGCAAAAAACAGCATTACCAATATGGATTACACCATATAAGTAAAAATTTAAATTAATACAATTAAAGAAAGGGGAGATTACTTATGAGTATTGTTTGGGGAGACAGACCTTGGCAAAGAAGAGGTTGGTAATAAATTGAAAAAATTTATTGCATTAAGCTTTAAAAGGATTTTTTAGAAAGGAGCATAACTATGCGAGTACAACCTAATCGTCATATTGTAATCGATGTCGATATTGAACTTTAATACTGAAAAAATAGCGTGAAGAGTTATATAGAAAGGAAAAATTTGTTTATGAAAGCACAACCTAATTTTTTTTAGTGCAATTCTGTAATCATAAGTTGAAAGTCTTGAATACAAATACTAAATCTTATAAAATCAGGGCATAAGCCGTATTCATAACTTACTATCATGATTAAGAGGAATATTATGACAAATACTATTTATGGTTATGCCCGTGTTTCGACTGCTCAACAAGATTATGCAACGCAAATTGAGGATTTAAAACGAGCAGGAGTCACTAAAATTTTCAAAGATAAATATACTGGCACTACTGCTGATCGACCTGAATTTGATAAATTAATGGCCAAAATCAAAAATGGCGATACCTTGATCGTCACTAAATTAGATCGCTTAGCTAGAAATACCCAAGACGCACTTAATATTGTAAAGAAAATGAATGCTGAGGGAGTCATTCTGCGCGTTTTAAATATAGGAACTATTGATAATTCTCCAAGTGGTCGCTTAATTTTCACTGTGTTCAGTGCCTTTGCGGAATTTGAACGAGATTTGATTGTTAGTCGAACTCAAGAAGGTAAAGCATGGGCTAAAGCTAATAATCCTAACTTCCATGAGGGAATGCCGCGAAAATACAATCAAGAACAAATTGATTTTGCTTGGAAACTGCATACCCAAGATCATATGAGTTATTCTGAAATCAGCAAGAAATTAGGCATCTCCAAAGCGACAATTTATCGGCGCTTTAGAGAATTGCGAGGAGATTCTGCATAATAGCATGGCTTTTTTGTTGATTATAGAAGACAGTAATTTGATAGATAAATTTTAACTAAAAAAAAGAGTTTGAATTAATTTTCAATCTCTTTTTTAGATTGCTATAAGTCTTAAATTTTTGATTTGTTAGCTGTATTTTTTATCGAGTACTTATTTTTTTTTAATTTTTTAATTGACGATTAATATATTTGCTGATATATTATTAAATAATTTATTTATGCGGAGGAAAAATAATGAAGACTAAAAAAATCTTTTTAAATTTATTAGTGACATCTACTTTACTTTCCGTTGCTGCACCATTAGTAAGCGGAAAAGTTGAAGCAGATGTAGTGTCAACTCGAGATTCATCAAGATCACCTTTAATTTCTGCGGAAGTTGGGTTAGATGCTGGCAAGGAAAAACAAGTTTGGTCGGATGAGAAGGTAGAACAGTTAACGGAAACACTAAGTGAATTACATCCAGAGTTTACTAAAGAATATTTAAAAAAGCTGGTAAAGAGCCAATTAAACGATACAGGAATTCCTGCTCTGTCTAAAAATGATGTTATTAATTCTCATTTAACTGGTACACTTTCTGCTAAAGCAAATTGGAAGGGAATTACTGTAGCACAAATGGGGGCTATCATTGATACAATAATTGGTACTGTTGTTGGTGGTGGTGCTGGTGCCCTTACTAATGCTGGACTTAAAGCTGCTATCAGGAGAATGGGAAGAAAAGAACTAACAAGAGTAGTTCGCCAGAAACTTATTAGAAGATTTGGAACAGCTGGAGCCATTAGTTCGAAAGTCATTGATACAGCTTTGAATTATTCATCTCCTGGTACAATGATCGCCAAATATTGGGATCGACATGATGCATACCCAAATAATGGAAGAATTAATTTCTGGTAAAAATGAAAAAAATAATTCTTAAGTTGGTGCTAACCACATTCATTTTAGTCGTAATTTGTTATTTACTTCAAAAATTTATGCATAGTAACGGTAATTTTTGGAGTATTATTCCAATTTATTGGGCTAGTTCAGCAGCATATGAATTTCAAATGAGTACTAATATATCCAAAAAGATAAAATTAGTAGTTAATATTGTATTAATAGCTTTTGCAGTAGGATTAGCAATAACATTTATTTACATTTTAAATCATAATTAAAATAGACTATTAAGTTTAATAGTTTATTTTATGTATTAACTATCTCTATATGAGGTAGTTTTTTTATGTGTAGGGAACAAAATTTACATTTTTAGCAGGCCTACTCAAGGTGTATTTTTAAGCTAACTAAGAATAATATTAATTTGTTTCAAGTAAAGAAGTTCTTTCTAGAAATTATCCGAAAAGGCTTTTTTGCTTTTAAGTAACATTGTACTGATATTTAATTTATTGCACCTTGATGTATTTTTTTAGCTTTAATGTACAAAACTACCAGAAAAAGCCGCCCCTAGGGACGACCTTCTGGTATGGATTGATAGATCTCAGATCAACGAAGTAAACTATCAAGGAGAACCTTAAGGGCCTTTTTAAGAGCTTTCTTAAAGCACTTGAAGAACTTGCTGCGACGATCTACTGGTATTAATACTAACACGAAGATAAAATACCACTTCACGGAGCTATACCTCCTTCTACACGCAGAGTAAGAGGGAGCTGCCCTCTTCAAATGACGTGCAATTTTATTTTATCATGTTATAATGTAGGTAACACGAAGATAAATACACGATGATGTGTGTTGAGGACTAATTAGCTATTAGTTCGCAGAATTGTGGGCGGTCTCATGACCGTCTTTTTTGTTTTATAATTAAGTACAGGAAGATTGTCGCGTCCAATGATCATGGATGCATGCGCAGCAAGACGATAACTTGCGAACGCGCGGTGGCTCTGCATAATAGCAGGGCTTTTTTGTTTTAGAAATCATTATTCAAAGCTAATTTCTGACTTAATGCTATAATTATTTATGTAAAGATTTTTTTATTTTTATTTTTTTATTTAATCGACACAGTTGTCGACAGTTTTACTTATTTGAGGCTCACGGTTGAGCGTCGCAAGATTGTAACCGATGATGTATCTGACGGAACTAGCTAGGTTATGATTGAATTGTTTAACAGAAAAGCTCCGGTGCGTTAGTAGCCTAATCCTGCTAACTGGGTTAAATTCCAAGCATGTGTTTGCGATTAGGGCATTTAATTTTTTGAGTATTATTAAGGTCGCACTTTTTTATTTTTTAAGCGCGGCTTTTTTGTTCTCAAAAGTTAGTTCAAAAATAGCTTCCATTGAAGAATTTTTGAATTAAAAGGAGTGGCCAAAAATGTAAAGTTGGTCCAAATATTGTTTATTAATAGAAAGGAAAAAGGTAGTAAAAATGTTGGTATTAATTAGAGGAAGACCATTGTTTTAAAGGTGAGTTTATTAATTGAAAAGGTTGTAGAAATGTCATGTAGGAAACTTGCTCCTGGATGGCATTTTTGTTTAGAAAGAGCAACGCAGTTTGAAAGCGTGACTTGCTAATTTTTCGTAAAGAAAAATTAGCTTGGAACAGATTTCAAACTTGCTGTTGCGTGTGTTGTGCAAGATAGGTTGGGGTGAAAAAAGCGGCTGTCTCTTTTTAGCGTAGCTTTGTTTTTGGCTTTGAAATTTTTGATAAAAAATTTCATTGCTAAAAAACATTGCGGAGCAGAAAGAGACAGTCGCAGGCGCTGATATCAGCGCTCGCTTCAATCGACTATCACTGCTAAACCTACTTTTAATAGTAGGCTTAGATGCATTATTTTCGAAAAAAGTCCCACTTTGGCAGGCAAGTAGAAAGTAATGTTGCTTAGAACGAGCCGCGTGTCGATGGCAAGACATAAAATTGCTGATTTGGAATTGAAAAATTCCTGCTTGGCTCGGCGTTTTAACTTTTTAAATATGGAGGGTAAAAATGCCTAAAAATTTACGGCACATTTTTAGATCAGAATTGATCAAACAAAGAAAAAATGGCATCAAAACTTCTCGCCAACAAATAAAGAAAGCACACAACGGCAAGATAGCTGATTACCGTCATATTTTTTCAGATAACTCCTATAAAAAACATTGGGCTAGAGCTCAAAAATTTGCGGATTTTTGTCGGGAAAATAATATTAAAAAAATGGAAGACATCACGCCTAACTTTGCTCAAAAATATCTATTGTATGAACGTGATCAACACGTGAATGGCTATCAAGGATATTCTGCTTCAACTATCGGATCAGATGCTTTAATGATCAATCACATAATGATTGGCTCTGGCCATTGGAAAACAAACCAAAAATTGCAAAAAAGCAAGCTGCCTGGCATGCCAAAAAGATCAACTTTATTGGCAAAACAAAGACAAAAATCGATGAACAGCAGAGAATGGATTAATACTCATCCTCATACTTACGCCCAATATAAAAATCAAATTGATACTATTCGTGCTTTTGGTTTAAGGCGGCGAGAATTAACTGGTGGTACTTCGCAAAATGGCAGAGATGGTTTAGGTGATCGATCACTTTATCAAACTAAAGATGGTAGATTATTTGCAATTGTACAGGGCAAAGGTGGCAAGATTCGTTGGACTGAATGTCGACAAGATTTGCAAAAAGAAATGAAACAAATTTATCATGGAAAAATTCGACCTATTTCTGAAAGACCGAAATCTAAAGCAGAATTTCGTCATAATTTAAAAAACAATCAACCTTTTTATCGTTCATTTGATCATAATGTTCCCACTCATATTCATCGAGCTAATTACGCTCAACATATGATCAAGCAGCTTAATCAACATCAATTTAGCGGTACCAAACAGAAAACAATTTATTATCGTAATGGCATAAAAGCTAATGGTAAAACTAGGTACTCTAAAGGAGTTAAAACCATTAATCTACATCAAAATTATCGAATCGGTACTTATCAAGCACAGTATGGCGCATACTATCAATTGTCCAAATATATGGGTCATAATCGATTAGACGTCTTACAAAGTTACTTAGGAGAAGGAAGATAAATAGCAGGATTAGATACATTCTAAAATCTCAGTAAAGAGCATAAGGAAATCTGCTATCATGCACAAAGTTTTATGCATGATAGCTTGGTAGTACCAAGCGATTCCTCAATTTAGTAGATGCTATCATCACAAGAAATTTCCTCCATATTTATGGAGTTTATCAATCACTGGTGTAACAGTATTCCTCCACCTTTATGGAGGAAATTAAGAAGCGAAAAATTGGCATAAAAAAGGAGTGAACACTTCATTGTTCACTCCTTTTTTATGTTTATTGATCGTCGTTATTGTAGAAATCAAAGTTCTGTTCAGAACCATCATCTGGATTATCAGCAGCAACACTTAACTGATCAGAATTATCAATCAACGAATTTACTGAAGTTAGTTGATCATCAGATTGACTTTCAATAGAAGTATTTGAATGTACTTTTGATTCACTATTTTGACCAATTAAATCAGAAATTTTTTCTGGTAATTGATCAATCTTAGCATCAATTTGACTCAACAATTCAGCAAGTTTGTCTTGTTGATTAAGTTGTTGACGCAAGGTTTGTACTTCCCTTTCCAATGAAGCAATTACTTGCTTATCTGATTGCTTCTTAGCCTTTTCTAACTTAAAGCGATCAACTACAGCTAATTTAGTAGTTTTTGAAAATTCTTTATCTGAAGCTGAAAATCCTAACTTCTTAAGTTGAGTTTCAACGTCCTTTAAAGTAAGTGTCTTGTCTTTTGTTGCTTTAACAGCAGCCTCAAAGATTTCATATTTCGAGAAATTGCTCATTTAGAACACCTTCCATTTTCTATCTAATTTAGAAAGCTTTTGCTTCCACAATTAAGCATAGAATAAGGCGATCGATTACGGGGTAATTTCATTATTTTGCATAAAATGCTAAATTATTTTCTCTTTATAAATTTCTTTTGACGTATCACTCGTCGTATTTACTTGATTTTTTATTTTCGTTTGAAAAGACGGTTAAACCAACTATTACTTGATTTTTTAACATTCTCGTTTGATTGATTATTGACTTCTTCAACTGAACTCGGCTCTTCATTATCGCTGTCAACACTGGAATTACTACTTTCTAGCAACTTCTGCGCCACATTATGCGAATCGTTAGCTAACTTACTAATGATTGCACTTTGACTTGTCCAGTTAGCAATTTGTTGATCCTTTTCTTTTATTTGCTGGTCTTGCTTTTCAATTCTGGCAATTAATCGCTTGTTTTCTTCAGTTAGTTGCCTTACTTGTTCTTGCAACAACTCCGTAGTAGACGGGATCTCTGAAACCTTATTACGTGGGGATTTATGGGCTTTTAAGTATTGTTCAACGTATGTTGCGTTGAAATACTTAGCCTTGCCTTTGGTGTGGTCAGGGCTAACATGCCTATCTGATAACCACCTACTTACAGAAGCTTTGCTAACCCCTGCTATATCAGCGATCTGAGTTACTGTATAAGTTTTATTTTTATTAATTTTCATGTTAACTTGCCTCTTGTTAGCCTAACTTAAAAGCTTACATATATATTCTAGTATAATTTGCTACCAAAAGTGCTACCGAAAAGGTAGCACCTATAAATCCTTGGTATAATAGGCTTTTTAAGCCTTTTCTAGTTTAACTGCTACCGATTGCTACCAATTATTTTAAAAATGGTAGCACCTATAAATCCTTGATATAACAGTTTTTTTAGCTTTAGTGCTACTATGCTACCGTTTTTTTTGAAATATAAAAATAATAAAATAAATAAAAATAGACCAATAATCATACACATATATATATATGTGTGGCTGTGTGAACTAAAAAAAAACGGTAGCATCGTAGCAGCCCTATAAACGTTGATATATTAATAAAAATTAACAAAAAAGTGCTACCGAAAATGGTAGCACTTTTGGTAGCACCACTAAAAAAACCCCTTTCGGGGCACTTTTAGTAATCTAATTTTTTTAGACCAATTTCTGAATCAATATCATTTTCCACATTACCGGATAAAAGCATTATGTTCATCCAAACTTTGGTATTTATTCCCCCAATTCTTCTAACTGCTTGATGATAGCCTAATTTTTTCATCTTCTTATTAAATTTTCGATCAGTCATGCCTTTTACTTTTAAATTGTGTTTATCTGCCCATTCTACAAAGTTATCATAGAGTTCTTTCTTACCCACAATCCAACCATGATCGCCCACGTATTCAGGGTCAGCTTCACATCTTGAAGCTATGAATCTAGCTACAGGGTCACTATCAAGCTGGAATTGTTTCCAATTCTCCTCAATGGCTTCGGATTTTGGAAGTACGTCTTGTTGAGATTTTCCAGTGTCTCTACCTAACTTAACTATTGAGAATGCATCAATACACTGTTTAGCAAATGCGCCACGCTCTTTAGTAATTGCAAGCATCCCATATTTCTTCTCGAAGTTAGGAATTTTATGCCACTTAAAAATATAAATTCTACGCTTTTCGGCATATCCTAGATTCTGGATTTCTGGCATGTCATTAGTTGCAAATACCATTGTGGCGTAGTTAGCAAAACGTAAATTTCCCTTGTTCTTAACCTCAGCATCGAAGGGGTTACCACCCGTTAATTGCTTAGCAGTACCCATCATTGATGAATCAATGTACGATGCATTCAAATCATCATAAGTGTTAAGTTCTTTGTGGTATAGTTCCGCAAGTGCGAAGTTAGTTCCTGTCTTAACGATTTGATCGAATGATAGATGAGAGTTAGTCCTAGAACCTATTAGCTTAGAACCCCAATAGTCTAAGAATTCTGACTTACCATCTCCACCTTCACCAGTTAAGAAGATCATGAATTGAAGTGGCTTGTACGAACGGTAGAAGCTTGCACCAATGAATATTTTCATCAGTTCTAATTGCTTCTCATCACCGCCCAAACTCTCCAATAACCATTGATTCGTACATTCCGCATCACCATCTTCAAGGTCATAATCTCGCTTATACGTGAAATAGCGTTCAGGTGAATGTTCTACATTCTGATTGGTCATAATATCATAATCATAATAATCAAATGGAACGTAATTCAGGTTCATGTTTAATGGATCGTCCTGATCGAATGTATCTTCATATTTTCGCCTATCCATTAAGGCTGAAACAAGATTAGCAGTATCGTTAACCACTTTACTACTCAGTAGATCATAGGAGTGTTGATGATCGTCATCATAGAAGTAACTAGCAACAATATTACGCATACCAGCAACATCAATCGGTTCCCAATAGTCACCGTTGTATAAATACATTGTTGATTTTCCGCTTTGATCAACGGCAGAAAACATATAATTTTCGTCTAAAATAGTCTGTGCCAAAAGATTTGGTTTAGCACGCCACCCTTTTGTATTTCCGTTTTGATCAATAATAGGTTCTGCCCAACTAGGGCGAGCTTTGAATTTCTGCTTGTCCTTTGCGTTTTCCGATGAGCTTTTAACAAGGTGTAATGAATTTTCTTCTTCTGTCTTTTTCGGCATAATAAAAAACCTCTCAAACTTACAGTTCGCTGCAAACTTAGGAGGTAATCATAACTCTTAATATTTATACGATGTATTTTTACTCATGAATTGAAAAAATGCATGTTTTTGTTTATAATTAATTAAGAAATTGAGATTATTTCGGCTAAGTTCGCGTATCAGGGTCCAATCTGTTAACGAACTTTTTATTTACGCTATTAATTGTAGCATATCATTAATTGATATGCTTTTTTATTTGGGAATTAGGTAAGCGTATTTGGAATTAAAAGGTGGTGTAAACTTATGGGAAGTTTGGTTAGAGCTGGACTTAAGTTTGTTGGAAAATCAGCAGTAGGCGGCGCAGCTGCCTGGGGCTTACATAAGCTAACTCATTGGGATTTCTAATAAAAAATAGTAATGTTAGTGTTTTTTGCATTTTAGCAAAATACGATTCAACTAAAATAAAATTTTAGAAAAGAAACATACTAACCTAGTGTTGGATCATGAATCGACGGATTCACGATCTGGCACTT
>NZ_PCYV01000040.1:0-17251 GCF_002553785.1 Lactobacillus sp. UMNPBX15 | reverse complement strand
TAAAAGAATAAAAATAAACAATGTCCAAATATTGATAGACCAATTATTTAACAACATCATTATTGATAATAAGCTAAAAGTTCCAATTAACATAAAAAGTCTTCCTTTCCGAATTCACTATTTAAATAAGTGGTTAAATTCAAAATACAAGATGCTAAAATTCAAAAGTAAAATTTAAAATCCTAAAAATTAATATCTGTAAGCTAAATATTTAAGTTACTGAACTAAGTTTGCTATATTTAAGTTAAAAGATAATAAAAGGAGGAATTTCATGAAAGTTACTTTTAAAGGAAAAGAAGTTGAATTAATTGGCACACCACCTAAGGTTGGCGATGAAATGCCTAACTTTACAGTTTTAGACAAAAATAAGCAAGAAGTTACTAAAGATAATTTGTTAGGTAAAAATACTTTAATCAGCGTTGTGCCAGACATCAACACTTCCGTTTGCAGTATTCAAACTAAGACTTTTAACAAAACAATGGATCGGTTTCCTGACGTTAACTTTTTAACTATTTCAACTAATACCATCAAAGACCAACAAAATTGGTGTGCGGCTGAAGGTGTTAAAAATATGCAATTAATGTCTGATGAAAAATTATCTTTTGGTAAAGCTACTGGCTTACTAATACCAGAATCTGGAATACTAGCACGCAGTGTGTGGATTCTTGAGCCTAACGGTAAAATCGTTTATCGTGAAATTGTTGATGAAATTACTCATGAGCCCGATTATAATACTGCTGTAAATGAATTAAAAAAGTTGCTGTAAAATTTAAAAAAGATTGCCTCAGTATATACACATATGCTAAGGTAATCTTTTTTCTTTAGTTCTTATATTGTTCCATTCTTTGATTAAGTTCTTCCTTATTAAACTTATCTAAATCAATTGCTTCTCCACCCATTAACCAATCAATCATTTCAGGATCTACTTTATCATTAGGCGTATCGTAATAATCTTGCAAAGACCATACGCCACCAATGTCATCAATTATTCCATAACCTTTTCCAGAAAGTATTTTTGGACACTTAGGAGCTGCTTGATCAGTAGTGATGTTCTTAATATCTACTTCGAATTCCCAGCTATCGCCATAGTCATAAGTTAATAATAATTTATCTCTCTTTTCAAAATACGAAACCTTAGCTTTTTCATAATCTATGCCTGTAGCCGGATCCCAATCTTTCGCTTCAGCGATACTTTCTGCATTTTCAAAGCGTTCCTGCGTTTTTTTATTCAGCAAATCAAACATATGTCCAAAATCTGCATTAAACATATCTAGCATAGCAACTTCTAATGTTTTCACTGACGTATTGCCACTAATAATAAATCTACGCCAAGTAGATGGTTTAAAAGACTTTAGTTTTACTCTAATTTCATAGGTAGCTCGATTGCGAGTTTGATTTTCAAAAATTGTCTTTTTTCGTGTTTTCTGCTTTTTATCATGACTCTCAAGATCTTTTCGCAAGCCTTCTAAAATTCTAGACAAATCCTGAGGAGACAGATCTAAATCTTCAAGTTCCAAAATCTTTTTCGGATTTGCTTCAATTGCCGCTATCATGTCGTTTATCAAATCCTCATCCAGGCTTTGATCGGAGTATGAATTAATTTCTTCAACTACCCAGTCAATATTCATCCCTATTTCTTTACTATCAGTTTTACGAATAAGACCTACTCTACTCAAAAATACATAGAAATTTTTCAAAGTATTTGTAATCTGCTCTATTTCTAGCGGATGTAGTTTATTGTTAGATATCATAATCCATAAATAAGAAATCGCTTCTCCTAAATCATTAGTAACTAAATGGATCTTATTACGTAATAAATAATGATTTAGATAATCCGGCAGCATTTGATCAGGTTGGAGATATCCTATTCCTGCTGGTACATATTTAGCATATTGATCAATGAGTTTCTGATTATTTTCTTTAATTTTAGCAACAATCTTTTCATTGCCTTTTACTGGTTTATTTTCATATTTTTCAAAATTAGAGAAATCTTCAAATTTTGGCACTAAGTCAACATACTTATATCTTCGATTTGGTTTTTGCGGCTTAATAGGGAAATACGTACTAACCTCATCAATCATCTTAGAAATAAAATTTTGTCCAATCTGACTATCCAAGGCAAAAATAGCCGCTGACATTACAGTTAGCTTATCTACCATATTCTTTTCATCTTTTACAACATCAATCAAATTTAAATATTCGTTTTGATTATCCTCTATAAGTTTACGAATTTTTTCTAGCATTAAATTAGCTTGGCTTTTAGTATCGTAAAAAGACATTTGCTTGGACTTTACCGCTGAAACTAATTTTTGTTGCTGTTTAAACAAAATAAAGTCATAGCTTTTAATCGCATTAGCAAAAACATCATTAAATAGCTTAGCATCAAGTTTAGTTAATAAAATTGGAAAACTAGTGTCTTTTTCAACTAATAAATAGTACTTTTGCTTTTGAATATTTATTATACCTGCATCCCAAGTAGTAAAAGGCTCGTTTTTAATAATATCAATCTTATTTTCTTTAATTTCTGGTGCTAAGTTAGTACCGTATCGTACTTGAAGCATGTGGTTCTCCTTATTAAAATAATTTCATTTTAATTTTATCATGTCTATTCACAACTATTCATCTCAGAAGCAAAAAAATGAAGGCAATCACTGCCTTCATCTAAAATACACAAATTTTAGTCTTCTTCTAAAACCGGTACTGTCTTTTTATTTCTAACATGATATACAACTAAACCAATTGCTAAACCTACCAGTGCTGGCACTAACCATGATAAGCCCATGCTAGCAAGTGGTAAATGATTTCTAAGTGAAGCCACTGCTAAACCAAATGAACTTTGACTAACCACACTTGGAAAAGCAACTACCATATCGCCTAAAGCTGGTACAACAGTAAATAGGATTACGAAAAAGTAAACTACACCTGCCTTATTAAACAATGGTGAACAAACTGATAGCAAGATCAAAACCATGGATAAAGGATATAAGAACATTAACATCGGTGTTGACCATGAAATGATTTGATCCAAACCAAAGTTAGCGGCTAAGAATGATGCCAAACAACTAAGTGCTAACCAAACGTGGTAACTTACCTTAGGAAAATGCTTATGAAAGTCTTGCGCAAAAGCAGCAACCAAACCAACTGCAGTAGTCAAACAGGTAACTGTCAATAAGAATGCAAGTAAAGCTTGACCAAAGACACCGCCATAAACGTTAACGATTTGGTTAAAGGCTACCCCACCGTTATCAGAAACTGCAAAGCGTCCGAGAGACATTGCACCCATTAAGATCAATAACAAGTAGATAAAACCGATTGCTAAAACGGCCAAGACACCTGATTTAGCAACAACTTTTGAAACACTTTTAGCATCTTTTTGTCCCATGCCACGAACAGCTGTAACAACCGTAACCCCAAAGGCTAAGCCTGCTAAGGCATCCATTGTGTTATAACCCTCTAAGAAGCCATTTACTAATGCTCCATGCTTATAAGCAGCAGTTACTGCAGCAGTTTGTGGATTCCCCAACGGACGAGCAAAAGCTACAAGAAACACTAGGAATAATAATGCCAAGAATAATGGATTTAATACCTTACCAACGTTAGACAAGATATTATTTTGATGATAAGAAAAAGCAAAAGCAGCTAAAAAGAATAAAGCTGAGAAAACAAGTAAAGCGGAACTTTGCATATTCTTCGGCATAAATGGTGCAATACCAACTGTGAAAGAAACGGTTGCAGTTCTTGGGGTACCAAACAATGGTCCGATTGTGGCATGGATTAAAACCATAAATACTACTGCAAATCCGGCACCCAGCGGCTTACCGATGTCGTATACTCCGTTTGCATGAGTAATTGCTACTGCTAATACAGATAATAATGGTAATAAAACCCCTGTGATCAAAAAGCCAACTGCAGCTGTTCCCCAATTTGCTCCAGCTAGTTGTCCTAAATGTAATGGAAAGATTAGGTTACCAGCCCCAAAAAATAATCCAAACAGCAAGGAAGCAACAACGAGATAATTTTTCCATGTAAGTTTTTTCGATGTATGATCTGTCATTTTCTCTCCTCCAAAACATCCCTGATAAACAAAAAAGGCCCTCAGCTGCAAATTGTAACTGAGGGACGCTTTGAGCGTGGTACCACCCTTTATTTATATCACTATTGCTAGTAATACCTTTCACGTACAGTCAATTACTTGACGATACGTAGGCACTATAATGGGTGCTCCCACTACTTCTTACTTTAAGTTAAGAAATAGAACTCGAAAGTGATTTTCATTTAAACTTAGGATTTATCTCCTCACACCTAACGAGACTCGCTGTAAATTAAGTCTAAATTCCTCTTCTTTCTCTTTGTTTTCAGATTTATTAAATTTGTTAATAATTATTTTAATCAAAATATAATCGTTGTCAACAACTTTTTTATTTATTTTCCAAATTTTCTATTCAAATTGAGTCTGCCAATTAGGATCATTATTTGCCGCAAAACACATGGTAATTTGTTCCTCAGTATTTCGCCCAAGTGAAAGCTTCGGTAAATTATCTAATGCAAAATAATCACAAGCATCAGTTTCATCGTTCGGCTTAAATTCACCACTAATTTCTTTGCATAAGTAAAATACCTTCGTAATGTTGGTGGCCAAAATTGGTTTATTATGATGATTACGATCTTGAACTGCAATAATTTTGACGGGTCTAACTACTCTACCTGCTTCTTCATATGCCTCTTTAACACAATTTTGTGCTGTAGTTTGGTCATAATCATTCCAGCCGCCTGGCAATGACCATTCCTGAGTCATTTTTTCACGGACAAGCAAAATTTTATTATCCTTAAAAATTGCTGCTCGCGTATCAATCTTAGGTGTTTGATAGCCCTCATCACCCAAAAAGAGTGTTTTAATTTGTTCTTTAGGCAGACCCGTCTTAGCTGCCATCATTTCGCCTGCAATTTTACGGATTTCTTCATAGCGTTCACGATCAAATACATCATGACCATAATGCAATCCTGCTTGAGCTAAACTTTGTAAATCTGTCGCCCACTTGATAAATTGATCATCTGAATTCATTTTTATTGCCTTTAATATAAAATTCTAAGAAAAATAACAAATTCCAAATTAATAGGCAGATTGAAATACCTATTTTAGATTTTATCACAACCCATAAGTAACTTACTCCTAGTGCAAAAATTAGTAGCAATGTTAACAGATTACGAATACTAAATCGACATTCAGTATTAATATTGTTAGCCAGATAAACTGCTACAAACATATTTAAAACTAAACCGCCAATATCTAAAAATTGATTTTTGCTATATCGGTTAAAATAGATAACTTGATAAAGCCAAATTTGCATTACTACAATTACAACCAATAAAAATTGAAGAAAAGTAACTAAAGGAATACTGCCATTAACAGGATGATGAATCATTGCAGTAATTCGAGAAATTGCGTATACGAAAACTAAATCATAGAATAATTCAAACATTCCAACAGGCTTAGCTATTATTTTTTTCAAACTAATCCCCCCTAATATTTGATTACTGTCTATCATGCTTTATATTTGTCCAAAAAGCAAATTATGATATTAATTTGTAAGAATCAATTTTTAGCTTGATTGTAAAAAATTATGCTAAAGTAATTATTGATTATCACATTAATTTAATCGGAGGAATAACTATGCCACGAAATCCCAGAAAACACAATTTTAATCAGTTCTCAGACCAAGAAAAAGATAAATTAAAAAATGTCAAAAAAGAATTAGCTGAGTCCCCAAAAGAAAGAACCTGAAAGCCTACGTGAACATCTACAAGCCTTTAACGATGGAGTGATGGCCATTATTATTACAATTATTGTTTTAGAAATTCAACCTGCTCTGCATGAAATTCATTATCAGCAATTCATTAGCAACATTGCTGTCTTTTTAATCACTTTTTTTATTGTGGCAGATTTCTGGTATGATCTACATTTATCTTTTTCATACTATATTTTCAAACCTTCAAAAGCGATTGCCATTCTAGACTTCTTTTTTCTAGCTGATTTATCACTTCTGCCAGTCATGACTAAATGGATTATGGCTGAAAATTCTTCTTTCGCTGTAGCTAACTTTGGAATTGTTTTTTTAATTGCCAAAATCTTAGAATATCTAATTCAATATTTTGGTGCTAAAAATACTGCGCGCTATTCCCAAATCATGCGAATTATTATTAGCCGCTCCTTTATTAGAAAAATGACGGTTACTTTATTTTTAAATGTAATATTGATCATTCTGTCATTATTCAATGCAAAACTAGCAATGATTCTTTATCTAATAGTTCCAGTTATTTCATTTCTTTTTCCAGTTAAACGCAACAAAATTATGTGATTTTTATTTAAAAGAGCGCCAGTAAACTTAAACTAAATCTACTGGCGCTCTTTTGTTACTTTTCTTGTTCCTTACAATGACTCTTGCAAACACATTCTTTACTATTTACCATTTTGCAGTGGCAAATGCCATCCTTATCTGCACAAGGACAATTTTTCTGACATTTCATTTCATCGTGACAAAATTCATTTTTCATGTTTATCACCTCTATAGCTTATTATGCCTATGATAATCGGACTTTCCAACCAATATATCTTACAATTTTACTTTTCCTAATAAGATTATTTTATAGAAATACCTAGTTAATTTGTTAATTTAATCTGCTGATCAGCTACCGATGTAATGAAGTAAGGATCATGCTCAATTAGTAACATCGTTGGCTTCACACTCTTAAGAAGCTTAATTAATTGATCTTGATTGAATACATCTAAATAATTTGCTGGCTCATCCCATAAATATAAATTAGCAGGTTCTGTCAATGACTTAGCCAAAGCTACTCGTTTCTGTTGTCCCATACTCATTTTTTCAATTCTAGTTGTAAAATCAGCACGCGCAAATCCCATTTTCTTAAGATTGCTCAACAAAGCTTCATAAGACAAATGATATTTTTTAGCAAAGTCTTTTAATGATCCGCTATACATTACAAATTCTTGTGGTAAATAAGAGATTTTCAAACTTTCAATTAGCTCATAATTACCTTTGGCAATTAGATTTTGAGAGATACCCAGTAAATACTTAATCAATGTTGACTTTCCAGAACCATTTTTACCTTCAACAGCAATAATCTCATGATTATTCAGAGACAAAGTCAAGTTTTTAAATAATTCTCTACTATTTTTTAGTTGCAAGCTAAGATCATTAAGTTGCAAAATCTCACGATGATAATCTGCCTGAAAATTCATAGTCAGAGTAGGAACTTTTTCAATATTCTTTAGCATTCCTTCTTTTTCTGCAATCTTTTTATCCATGCGATTGCGTGCATTAATCGACTTCTTCATCATCTTTGCAGCTTGATGTCCGATCGCTCCCTTATTTAATCTGTTTTTGTTTGTAACCGCTTAAATTAATTATTGACATTTAGCTAGTTCAGTTTTACGATAAAGTTGAATTAAATAAATGTTCTTCGAGGCAAGGTGAAATTCCTGACCGGCGGTGAAGTCCGCAACCCGCGAAAGCGGTGGAATCCGATAATCGGTACCGATAGTATAGTCTAGATGATAGAAGAATGATAACCAATAAGTAACGCTTATTTGCATTTACTTTGATTATTTGACTTTGAATATTATTACTGAACCTCGAGAATACTCGAGGTTCTTTTTTGCTCTACGAGGAAGTGATTTTAATGGAAAAAGATAATTTTTATATGAATTTAGCTTTAGAAGAAGCTAAAAAAGGTCGCTATCAAACATGGAAAAATCCTATGGTTGGTGCCGTAATTGTTAAAAACGGTCAAGTCTTAGCTACTGGCTATCATCACCATTATGGACAAAATCATGCAGAACGCGATGCCATTTCAAAATTAACCCCAGAACAATTATTTAATTCAACTCTCTATGTCACCCTTGAGCCATGCAACCATTATGGTAAACAGCCTCCCTGCTCAGATTTAATTATCAAAAGTGGGATTAAACGTGTTGTAGTTGGACAAATCGATCCACACAAACTGGTTACTGGAAAAGGAATTGCCCAACTACAAAAGAATGGGATTCAAGTAACTACTGGTGTTTTAGCTGATGACGCAAGTAAACTTAATAAGTTCTACAGCTATTTTTACCAATATGGGTTTCCCTGGATCACAGTCAAAGAAGCAACTAGTTTAGATAATAAAGTTGCAATGCGCGGCCAGCGAACTCCAATCACTAATCAAGCAGTGTATCAGCAAGTTCATTCTGAACGTGCTGATTATCAAGCAATTATGATTGGTTCTTCGACTGCTATCATTGATGACCCTATTTTAAGAACTAATGTCAAAAGTGACTATCCGCCAATCCGTATTATCATTGATCGTCGCGGACGGCTGTTAAATCATTTACGACTTCGCTTATTAAGTGATACAAATCCCACTTGGATTTTCACTCAAAATAAGCAAATGTCTAAAAACAACTTTACTAATTCTAAAATCAAAATTATTCATTTAGCAACAAACAAGATCCAAGAAGTATTTGATTATTTGAGTACAAAAGAAATCCAGTCATTTTATGTAGAAGGTGGCCCTACTTTGGAAAAAGCAATTATGAATGAAATTTTTGTTAATGAAGTAATTAAATATACGGCGCCGATCTTTCTTGGAGATGAAGGCGTAACAGGTTTAGTACCAAACGAAACTGTTCCTTTGACAAATGTTAAAAAAACAGCCTTTGGCAACAATGAACGAATTGCAGGTGAATTAAAACATGTTTAGTGGTCTAGTTCGCGGGGATGCTCATATTAAAGAAATTGATAAACACAAGCAAACAATTAAGCTAACCGTTTCGTGCCCTGCAGACTTTACTAATGAGCTAACGGTCGGTGATTCAATTGCAATTAATGGGACTTGTTTGACGGTTGAAAGTTTTACTGAAACTAGTTTTGTTGTAACCATGATGCCTCAGACTTATAAGAAAACTGTTTTTAAGAATTTGCATAACGGTGATCAACTTAACGTTGAGCGTTCATTAGAAGTCGGTCAACGTTTAGAAGGTCATCTTGTTACGGGACATATCGATGATTTGGCAACAGTTACTAAAATAGCACAGAATGAAAATGCAATTGAAATTTGGTTTAAGTTTCCTGCCCGATTATCAACACAGATCGTACCTCAGGGTAGTATTGCTTTAAATGGCGTTTCATTAACAGTGATGGATGTTAAAGATAACAGTTTTTCGGTAGGTCTAATTCCACATACTCAAGACGAAACCAATTTAGCCAACTTACAGATAAATGATGAAGTAAATTTGGAAACCGACATTATCGGAAAATATGTTGCAAAAAATTTAGAAAAGAGAAATTAAAATGGATGTTAGAAAAATTCAAAATGCAATTCAATGGATGAAAAATGGTGGTTTAGTGATTGTTGCTGATGATGAAGATCGTGAATCTGAAGGTGATATGATCGGCTTAGGGTCTAAAGTTACTCCTGAAAATGTTAACTTTATGACCAAACATGCTCGTGGCTTACTTTGCACCCCTGTAAGCAAAACAATTGCCCAACGTTTAAATTTCTACCAAATGGAACAAAATAATACTGATCCATACGGTACAGCTTTTACAATCAGTGTTGATTACAAAACCACCACTACTGGTATTTCTGCTTATGATCGTGCGGCAACTATCAAGGCAATTGCTGATCCTACTTCCAAGCCAGAAGACTTCTTTAGACCAGGTCACTGTTTTCCATTAGTCGCTAAAGATGATCAAATCAAGAATCGTAATGGTCACACAGAAGCTTCTATTGCCTTAGCTCATCTTGCTGGCGAACCAGAAGTTGCATATATTTGTGAAGTTATGAAAGCTGATGGCCATATGGCTCGTCGTCCCCAACTGAAAGAAATTGCTAAAGAATATCACTTACCATTCTTGACAATTGCGGAATTACAAGAATATATTAATAGTCCAGTGAGTAAGCGCTCAGAATTTGTAAACCTTCCTACTAAATATGGCAATTTCAAAATTAAGGCTTTCGCCAATGAAAACTTAGCTATTATTAAAGGAAAGATTGATCCTAAAAAGCCAGTTTTAGTACGTCTTCATTCAGAATGCCTCACTGGTGATACGTTTGGCTCAATGCGCTGCGATTGCGGTGATCAATTACATACTGCCATGAAGCAAATTAATAAAAATGGTAGTGGCATAATTCTTTATTTACGACAAGAAGGACGCGGAATTGGATTAATTAACAAATTAAAAGCTTATGGTTTACAGGACCAAGGTTATGACACTTATGAAGCAAATGAAATTTTAGGTTTTAAGCCAGATGAACGAAATTATATTATTGCTGCCAAGATTTTAAAAGATCTAGGTATTAGTCATATCAATTTGCTTACTAATAATCCTGATAAAATTGATCAATTAGAAAATAACGGTATTACTATTGAAAAAAGAATTCCCCTGGAGATTCCTGCTAATGAGGTAAATCATGACTATTTAGAAACCAAACGAGATAAATTCCATCATTTATTAGGAGCATTATAGTAAGGAACATAGAAATGAATATTTACGAAGGAAATTTTAAAAACAATAATTATCATATCGCAATCGTCGCATCTAAGTTTAACGAAATTGTTACCCATCATTTAGTTGATGGTGCTATTGCTAGCTTAAAACAATTTGGAGTACTTGAAGATCAGATCGATATCTATTGGGTCCCAGGTGCTTTTGAAATTGGTTTTACTGCTAATAAGCTTCTCAATTCAAATAACTACGATGGTATTATGACTTTAGGCGCTGTCATTAAAGGTGAGACTGATCATTACAGCATGATTATTCAGAATGTTACAAACGCAATTATGCAGATGAATCTTAAAGCAGAAGTCCCAATAACTTTTGGTATTTTAACCACTGAGAATATTGATCAAGCCTTGCAACGATCCGGCTTAAAAGCTGGCAATGAAGGTTCCTCTACTGCTCAGAGTCTATTAGAAATGATTTCGCTAAATAAACAAATAAAGTAATAGAGTAGAGGGAGATTAATTCTCGCCCCTCTCATTGCACCGAACGTACGGTTCCGTATCCGGCGCTACGTTTGTAACGACATGTCCGGTACTGCGTTTATACCAACCTAATCGCGTATTAGCTACTTTATGAATATCTTCGTCGCTAAAATTGCACTTTAATGCCTTGTTAATCCGCATTAAATTAGTGTATATTCTTCTTGGCAGTTTCCATTGTTTAATGATTACTACCCGTATCTTATGGCGCAGCCATTGACTGAATTTAAATAGAAAGTATTTCATACCGCCAATTTTAAAGTAGTTAATCCAACCTCTGACCACTTGATTTACCTTAGTAAAGACTAACGATAGAGGTTGAGCAGCTGCTTTCCTGCGACAAAGAAGCTCTCTAATCTTGTTATAAAGCTTGGACAGGATTGGCGAAAGCGGTCCGCCTTGAGGCACGCCAATCTTATTGGGCTTAACCAAACCATCTTCCATGATACCGAATTTTAAGAATGACCGAATCAAATGGAGGGTGGTTTTGTCATTTACTCGTTCTCTAATTATTGAAATTAATTTATCATGATTGACCGTGTCAAAATATTTCTCAATATCTAAATCAATTACCCATTGATATCCATCATCAAGATATTCCAATACTTGTTCAATGGCATCATGCGCACTGCGATTTGGTCTAAAGCCATAGCTATGCTCGCTAAAGTGAGGATCATAGATCCTCATTAGTACTTGAGCTATTGCCTGTTGGACTTCGACTTGTCTTGCAGTCTTATCCACCATTTGGCCTGACCAGATTTCTGTACGTAGGCTCGGAAAACTTGCTAGCCACTTCTTTCACTCATAGCGTCACCGCTATCGGCTTGTGGTTCACTACACTTGGCGACAACTACCCGTGATCCAAACTTTCATTGGATTAGATGAAATGTCATGCCCGACACACAAGCAAAAAGCCACCGAAGCACTAATACGCTTGGTGACTCAAAGGTCTAATTATAAGTTTTTTCTACTAGTAGCTCATATGGCTTTAGCAAGTAGGTAGCTCCCGTTTCTTTGATAGGATAATTTTGCACAACAACTTTTTTGCGGGAAATATGATAATTAATTCTTCCCTGAATTGTCAAATTAAGTGCAACAGTTAGGCTATGAAGAAATATATTGCTTGAAGAGTTCTTCTGCTGTCTGATATTGGAGGATTCGGCGATATTTGTGGTTAATGGCATTGGTTGCCTGTTGAACATAAGCTTTTGACTTGTCTTTCATGTGCTTGCCCGATAGTCAGGAATCTTGATAACTACTTCAAAGCGTGTGGTTCTTTCAGTTAAAGTCATTAAAGCAGGCTGATTCTTGTGCAAAGCGTGACCGCCATGGCTGTGATGACGCTTGTTCCTGCGTCTTTTGAGCTTCATAGGCAGATCAATATTGCTTATGTCCAGCAAGCCCTGATCAATATAGCGATAGACGGTTGGTGTGCTGGGACAAGGGTAGCCTGGCATAGTCCTTTTGAATTCACCAACGAACTCATCGATGCTGGTGGCATCAAATTTAGCTTTAAAGCGTCTGGAGAGCATTCTCAAAAAGACAGCATAATGCTTCAATGGATTGCGCTGATAGCAGTTTTTGCGACGCTTCTCATAATAAATCTGTGCAGTATCAGCGTAATAGTGCTCATACAATAAATAGCTGCTGTCTCTTTGCAGGACGCTTCCGCGTTTGATTTCGCGACTGATTGTCGACTTATGGCAGCCAACTTCTTGAGCGATAACAGTACGGGAAGTTATGCCGGAATCCAGCATTGCTTGAATTTGTCCACGTTGTACGCTGGTTAATTGATGATAGTGCTTAGAAATGCTAGAATTTGAATTAGTCATGAAGATCTTCCTTTCTTGATTTTTCGTCACTTCAAGTTTAGGTCTTCATGGCCTTTTTGTTTAACAATTAGTGTTGCACTTCAATTTTAAATCCGGGAAATCTTTCCTAATAAAAAACTATTCCATCATAGCGACCAATGTAATTAATGCTGCATCGTAATAATTCGTATCAGTCAAACGATTAGTAAAAACATACTGTTGTGAAACAAATAAATTATCAAATTCCGGTTTCTTTAATTGTTGCACTGCAAAAAAGATCGGAGCACTAATACTCGGTGAAGGATAATTGTTTAACGCTTTACCATTCAATTGATAGCCAGCAGTCACTTGTTTTTGCTTGCTGAAAAAGCGTAACATTTTAGTAACAATTTTTTTTGCTCGTGCATCTTTGCTAGTAGCTAAAAATAATGGTACGCGACAAGCATTGCCAGAATAATCACCATCGTTTTTTCCAGCTACTTCATTAGCTTTAGCTGGTCTAACACCTTTTTTACTAATCCAAGCAAAATCTGGAACTAAGCCAGAAGAATGTTGCTTGCTCAATTGATATAGTTTTGTCAGCATTACCTTCTTGATCGTTAACCATTGAGAATTACCAGTCAACTGATAAAAATCATCAAAGTACGTCGGTAACACGTCAGAGGTTCGCATTAAGTAATAATACTTCGATTTCTTATTAGCCCAATCACCAACAGTCAGCGTCTGAGTAGTCGAATTATAATCATAACGTAAGATATCAGCTAATAATAGCTTAGCCTGCTGCAAGTACTTGGGTTCGTTCCAGAGTTTTCCCGCTTTAATCAAACTTTCTGCAATGTATAAATCGCCATCAGTTGCACTAGTAGAATAAACTTTTTTATCTACTTGCTTCCATGACATTAATTCAGTTTGTTGGTCATTGATAGTCAATCGATTAGCCAGGTAAAACCGATATAACCGTTGAAAATCCTCTTTTTTAGCCCAACCCTTTTCACCAGCTATAGCAGCGATCAACATGCCATAGCCTTGACCTTCAGACAAGCTTGTGCGTGGTGCAGCTTTTATCCAAGTTTTTCCATCACTTTCTTCAACCACATAATCTTCTTTCCATTGACGGTACAAATTACGGTGCAAGGTGCGGTTATTACTACCACGAACATAAAACATGATCGCGATAAAAAGCCCAATAGTCAGTAAGATCAAAATTGGGGTAATCCTGTTTTTGTTTTTTAACATCAATCTGTAAACCTCTTTGTTTTTACCCACTTCGTTGCTTCGCGATGGAAAAGTCTGTCAGCAATTGCTGACCAAACCGCATTAATCGATATAATGATAAACAGCTGTGAGTATGTAAAATATGATGCCACAGCAAGCCAAAGTTGTCTAGTTGTAACCTGACCAAATTGTGTACTGGCAGCCACACTGATTTGGAGTACATAGAGTAGAATCATCAACAACCAATTAAAAAGTAATACTTGACTGAGCAATAGATTCCCAGCAGTAAAAGTAAATGGCATCTCAACTGTTGGTACCCAAATTTTTATTACTGCAAAAATCAGATTAACAATGAAAAAGATATCTGATAAGACTACTGCTGCATTAAACCAGAAAAAGATACTGGACATATAAAAAGTTTCAAGTTTGACCCGCCAATTACTATGGTCAAATAAATGCCGAAAATTGTTAATTACTACTTCGTAATTACCTTTAGCCCACCGCAAGCGTTGATAATAATAGTCCTTTAGCTTCTCTGGTTCTTGTTGAAAGGCTTCAGAATTATGTGCTAGGGCAATTAATTTACCAGTGCCCAAAATCGTAAATGACAAATCAGTATCTTCAGTTAAAGCACCAGAACGAAAACCACCTAACTCTTTTAAAAAAGCCGTCTTAATCACAAAGTTAGTGCCCGGAATGCGCCCAATTTTGAATAATTGCCAAACTCCGCAGTGCTGAATTCGATGCGTTACCACAATTTCCAAGTTTATACAGCTAGTCAAAAAGTTTTGCTTTGCATTCCGCGTCTTATTCCGTCCAAAGCTAGCCACATAACGTTCTGGATCTTCCAATACCTTTTTGATCAAGAAATACAAGGCATTTTCTTCAGGCATCGCATCGGCATCATAAACGCATAAGTAGTCGCCGTGGATCATCTTAAGCGCATCGTTCAAAACTCCTGATTTACCACCTTCACCAGTTCTTCTGATCACTTTAAACTGTCGTTTCTGATATTCAGTCCGATTGCCAATGGCTTCAGCCAATTCCGCTGTTCGATCAGTGCAATTATCAGCAAAAATCAAAATTTCGACTTTATCTGCGGGGTAATTCAAATTCAAAATTGCTCTACTGGTCTTTTGAATAACAGCTTCTTCATTATGAGCCGGTACAACAATAGAAACGGTAGGATAATACTCAAGTGGTGTAATTTTAGCAATTTCTTTACTGTGTTTTAACCAGAAAAGCACCCCTCCCCAAAGCGTAATTAATGAAAATAGAATCGATAACCAAATTGAAATCAAAGTCAATATCTGAAAGCCTTCAGTCATCCAATTCTCCTTTCTGACTCTTCATTAATGCCTGTTCGATATTGCCATAAATTTTATAAGCACAGAAAAAAATCACTAAAAATGCAATTGCAAAGATTACAGAAATAATCACGGACAAATAATAAAACCAGTTCATTTTGCTATCTTTCCTTTATGTATTCAGTCACAATTTCAGTTTCCAATTCACGACGCAAAAAACGAATTACAGCTATCAAATCAGGAAATCTATCACTATTATCGACATTAATATAGACACTCGCATGTTTTAGCGAAACAGGAATCGGCAACTCTAACTCGCTTAATTTTGTATCAACGATGTGATTGACCTTTTTTACTAATTCATTGGGGATTTCTGGCGAAATTATCAAAAAAGTCGCATCTCCCATAAAGTAAATAAACTCCCCCTTAAGTCGATTATTTTTCAAAACTTTAGTAATCTGCTTCAGGATCCGATCATGACTATTAGGATGAGCTTCCGCATACTGCTTATGTTGATCCCAACTCACAATTTGAACGTTGGACCATAAATCGAGTTCGGGATGCTGCTCAATTTTATGTAGTTCATTCTGATAAAATTTTTCCGCACTATCGAAAGTTCTTAGCTTTAACCTCCGGTCATAAAGCGAATTATAATACCGAATTTCGTCATTGCGATTGGTAAAAAAGCTCCAGCGAATGATGTGCTGTCTAATGACGGTAACTAGACTAGCCTCAATAGGATAAGCAATCAATAATAAAAATTTTTCCTTAACTGGCATTACTACATAGCCTAACAGTAAGAATCCTGCTCCAATCGTGGTAAGAATTAAAATCAGCCAAGTAACATCGACTCTTGAAAAGATTAAGCCGGTTAAAATCGCCAAAATCAAAATCATTACTAGGCCATTAAAGACATTAGCTGGGTATAATCTTGCTAGCCATAATAACAATATCGGGAAAGTAACGCTGGCAAGATAAGCTAAACCTGCTAATTTAAAATACTTTCTGGTCATTTTTATAACATCATCCTCAATTATGCTATTTATTTACAATTTTTCATTGTAATAATTTAGGCAAAGAAATGCAAGAATAGAAAAAAACTAGTAGATTTTCTCTACTAGCTTAAAACTTATTGTAAATATTTTGGTGAAATATAGCGCTTAATTAAATCATTGACAGCTTTGGAATTATCATGTTTTTTGATAATCGCAATAAAGTCTTTACCGGTTGCTTGTTTTAGATAATAGGTTTGATAATAATCCCGCATAGCTTGGTCGAATTTCTTTTCACCCATTAGATAACGCAACAGAGAATAAAAACTTTTTCCACCATTATAGGCAGTATCAGCTTCATCATATTTCTTAGGAATCTTGTTAATTGGAGATAAATCAAAGATAATATCTTCCGAGAATTCTGCCATTCCTTCGTCAAGCCAAGGTTCAGTATATTCATCATTACCCACGGTATTGAAGAACCATTGATGGGCTACTTCATGACTAACAATTTCAATGACGCTGTCATAATCTTCCTTAGAAGCTGCTTTTTTGCGAGCAAAAGTATCTTGAGCAATCATTACTAAGCCACTATATTCCATACCTCCAGTATCGCTACTAAATGGCGATTCGGTAAGATCTAATTCGGAATATGGATATGGCCCATATTTTTTAGTAAACAGCTTGATGCTATCCACTGCTGTCTGCTTTGCAAGTTGGTTATAAATCTTGGCACTTTTACCAGCATAATAATTATTATTGATCTTAATGCCATTTACCTTGGTAGAACTCACCTTGAACTTGTTAGAAGCCACAATTACAAAATCACGTACGCGTGGTGCTAGTTAAATCGTTCTAGACAATATGCCATATTATAAGCTAAAA
>NZ_PCYV01000003.1:0-96403 GCF_002553785.1 Lactobacillus sp. UMNPBX15 | reverse complement strand
GAGTGCTGCTTGTAGTCAGGCAGCGTGTGCTGATGAAATTGACCGTTGCGATCCCGAGGCACTTGCACTTCAATTGGGCCAAATTGCGTATCAACTTTGCGGAAATAAGCACCATTTCTAGAGTTGCCAGTATTCCAGCCATTTCTGGCATAGGGATCATAGCCCAGAAAGGCAGTCAATTCAGCTTCTAACAAGTTATTAACAGCCTGTTGTAGCTCTTTGCGCAATAAATCATTTATTTTGTCTGGATTGAATAGAGCTTGAGCAAAATCTTTGGTAAAATCATTCATGAAGGAGTTCTTCTTTCTGTATGTTTTTTTTTGTTCAAACCAATCATACGAGAAAGGAACTCCTTTTTCTAATGTTTAAAGAAATAAATTTAAGGAATCAGTCATCCTTACACAAACTATTTTACAGTCTCTAGTTCTCGCAATAAATCAGGATGAAGATAATTTTCTACATCATATTCATAAATATTATAGTTTTTAGTATGAAAAATTCGTTTGCGACTAAAGGGTGCTTTTTCGTGCAAGAGCGCGGTAAGCTCTTGTTCAATGCGAATGTTTTTGTGTGGATCAACTAAAATAATAATAGGTAATGCACCAGCAGGTTGAATCTCGGTATTATGTAAGACAATTTTGCGAATTTCAATTGCACCACCACCGATAGAGCATCCAGCCAATTCCACTTTCTTTTTATCATTAGACATATTTAAAATAGCAGTATTAGGGTGACCAATTGGGCTAGGACCATCTTCTTCAACAAAACGTAAATCTACGCCGCGCTGGCGTGCAATCTCAGGTGCCTTTGGTACGCGTAGATCGTCTGAGTCAAAGCCTAAAATACCTGTCGCAATAGCATAGTCTGTTCCATGACCACGGTGAGTTTGGGCGAAAGAGTCGTAATAATGAACGGTAACTTTACTCGGGGTACCGCCAAAAAGTTTGTAACCAGCGCGTCCAATAGCGACGGCTCCGGCCGTATGTGAACTTGATGGTCCCACCATTACGGGGCCAATAATGTCAAAAACACTTTTATACCGATTAGTCATTTTAATCCCTGCTTTGTAAGTTATTCTGTTTTTAATTATAACGAATAATAAAGAAGATTAAGAAAGTTTTTTGCAATTTTAGCCGAAGTTTTGTCATAATAATATGAAAAGTGAAAGAGGTTGGTTAAATGACTAAAGAAAAAGCAGAATTAAAACAAAATTTGGAGCATCTAGCTGAGCAAAAGGGCAGCCAGCAGGCAGTTTCTTACCAAGACTTGTTTACACCACAATTGATGCAAAAGTATACTAGATTTGCTACTATTGACTTTTTTGTCAGAGAATTGGGCGTGAAAGACTTTACGCAAATTGAGCAGATGGCGATAGATCAAGTCGATGAATTTGTTAAAAAAGAGACCAAGTTTGCTAGCTGGGAAGAAATGCAACAAAAGGCAGTTAGCGAGTACATGATGAAGTTATTTTAGCAACAAAAAGCGAGTTAGTATTAACTTTAAAACTAACTCGCTCTTTTATTTACTATGTTAGGTGAATGACTTGAGCACCTAATTCATCAATAAAGCGCTGATCATGTTCAATTACTAGCATAGTAGGATGATATTTTTTAATTAATTGAATAATTTGTTCTTGGTTAAAGACATCTAAATAGTTCAAAGGCTCATCCCAAAGATACAAATTTGCTGGTTCAAGTAAGGACTTGGCTAAGTAGACCTTTTTTTGTTGGCCTGAAGACATTTGATTAATTGAATTAGTGAATATATCACGTTCAGTACCTAATTTGTGTAAGATATTGAGAAAATCGGCATAGTTAAGGTGATGCTTTTGGGCAAAATCTTTTAATGATAGGTTATTAGATTGTTCAATCTGTGATAAATAGGAGATTGAAATCTTATCAGCTGAATGCAATTTGCCAGTAATTGTTCCAGCAAAAGTATTAGTAATTGCCTTAAACAAACTAGATTTTCCTATACCGTTTTTACCAGTAATCACAATTTGGTAACCACGCATTAAATCAAAGGTAGTAGGTTGGAAAAGGGGAAGCTTGTCATAAGCAAGGCTAACTCCTTTAGCAGTAATTAGATGTTTATGATGGTCGGGGACAAAATTCATGGCTAGGTCATTGTCTGCTTCAATATTTTTTAAAAGACCTTTTCTTTCTTCGATATTTTTATCTAATCTTGCTTCTACATTTTTGGCAAGTTTCATTTTTTTGGCGGCTTTGTGTCCCATGAATCCTTTATCGTAAACTGTACTTCTATGTCGAATATCGCCTTTCATCTTGGCTCCCGCATTTTTGTTGCTTTCGGAACGCTGGGCAAAAGTTTGCATCTTTTGTTGACTGGCATGGAGATTTTTAATTTGCTTTTCTAACTTTGCATTATAAGCGATATTAGATTCATCCTCTAATTCCTTTTGTTTTTCATAACGAGTATAGTTTCCTTGTTCCAGCCTAATTTTTTGCATTTCAATTGCTAGAGTGTGATCGACAACTTTATCTACAAAATTTCGATCATGGCTGATTACAATTAATCCCTGTTTTTTATTATGCAGATATTGTGCTACTTGATTTCGTGTATCTTCATCGAGGTGATTCGTTGGTTCATCTAGTAGGGCAAAAGAATGTTGATTAATAAAACAAAGCGCCAGTAAAATTTTTGTTTGTTCACCGCCACTAAGTGTTGAAAAGGGCTGCCAAATGATATTTTCTTTAGCATGAAGCAGATTTAATTCTCGTTTTAACTCCCATTCCTCAAAATTAAACTGTTCTTGTAAAGCATAAATAGTAAGGTTATCGGGATCATTAATTACCTGAGGATAGTAATTGAATTCTAAATCACTTTGAATAGTTCCTTGATATTCGACCTGTTTTAGCAGCATTTTCATAAAAGTGGTTTTGCCGCGACCATTACGACCGATTAAGCCAAGTTTCCAATTAGAATCGAGATTTAGGTTTAAATTATCAAAAATTTTATCCTGACCGTCATAGGCAAATGAAACGTTTTTTAGTGAAATTGTAGACATAAAAAAGCACCGTCCTCTCAAACTGTGCTTATGATCTGAGAAAATGGTGCCTGATAGATTAGTCCAAGTTGGCTAATCTATAATTATTCTTAATTTAAATTAAAGAAAATCACGCAGACTAATTTCTGATCACAAGCAAAAAGTACATCCTTAAACTGATAGAATGCATTATTTTTTACTTAACGAAAATCAAAAATTAAAAACGCATCGGCGTGAGTCCTCCTATTACTTGAATTGATTAATCTGGTAATACTTTACCATCAAATATAATTATTTGTCAATATTTTTATGATAATTCATTTGCAAGCGTAAGGCCTCGTAAATTGGTTTTCCACCTAAAATGTCCAGAATGTAGTAAGCAACGAAAGTAACAATAATCATTGGCAATACTTGCTGGACAGTTCCAATCATTTCAGTCAGCAGCATAATTGCTGTGAATGGTGCTTTTTCTATTGCACCAAAATATGCGGCCATGGAAATCACTAGGATATGAGGGAAGTACGTTGGCAAAATAATCTGCGATTTTATCATAATATTGGCGCAAATTATTCCCAATAATGCCCCAAGAACTAGGATAGGCATGAAAATACCACCAGGTACGGAAGAACCATATGAAAGCATTGAAAAGACAAACCGAATTATCAAGAATAAGATCGGTAGTAAAAGAAAGTCCCATGATCCAAAGGCTTTGACATTCCAATTCAAATTAAATAAATTATCAATTAACACATGTGAACCACCGAGTAAGTGGGCATTAAATAGACCAACTGGAATAATTAAAATTAAAGGAATGATACTGTGATAGGCAATGTCATTAAGTTAAGCTAATGACATTGTCAAACTGAAACTGGTCTTTATTTTGGCTTAATTATTTTTCGAATTGTTTGCCCCAAGCCCATGGATCTTCGTGCCAGGTCTTCAAGACATCATATTGCGAGCTAGAAATATGACCTGACTCATTTTCCTTTTTGAGTAATTCAGGGTAGGAAAGAAGCGGAGCATATTTAACATTAGCTTTAGCAAAGTTTTCTTTTGCATCTGGCAAGTAGTAGGTGAAAATTGAAGAAACGCCAATGACGTTGCCGCCATCTTTTTCAGTTGCTTTAACTGCATTTAAAACGGAACCACCAGTGGTGATTAAATCATCGATTAAAACGATCTTATCATCTTTGCTGAAACGGCCTTCAATTTGGCGGCCTTTGCCATGATCCTTTGGCTTAGGACGAACATAGATCATTGGTAAGTGCAGTTTATCTGCAACCCATGCGGCATGGGGAATACCGGCGGTAGCGACGCCACCAATAATAGTAGCCTCAGGGAATTCTTTGGCGATTAAATTAGCTAAATCACCAGCAATCATATCGCGTAATTCTGGATATGAAACCGTTAACCTAAGGTCGGTGTAAATTGGAGAAAGCATCCCACTTGCGTAAGTGAATGGTTTGTCAGGTGAGATAGTGATAATTTTTTCTTGAATAAGTTGACTGATAATTTGATCCTTATGCATTTTAGTTAAACTCCTTTTTAATTGCTTCATATGCAGCTTCTGGGTCACTGGCTAAAGTAATTGGCCGTCCAACAACAATAGCGCTTGAGCCCCATTCTTTGGCTTGCGCTGGTGTGGCCACGCGAGATTGATCGTCTTTAGCATTGCCAGCAGGCCGAATTCCCGGTGTGACATATAAAAAGTCATTGCCAACTTTTTCGTGTAATTCTTTTACTTCAAGTGGTGAACAAATAACCCCATCTGCTCCAGAGTGCTTAGCCATTTTTGCTAGCGAAAGAACTTGCTCTTTCATTGACAGTGCGCAATTTTGTTCATGTGCCAATACTTCATCAGAAATCGAAGTTAATTCGGTTACTGCTAGTAACTTAGGCACGCTTTTGCCAGCAGGTGTACCCGCGATTAAACCGTCTTTAGCTGATTTGATCATTTGACTTCCGCCTAAAGCATGAACGGTAGTAAAAGTAATTCCTAACTTAGCTAATTGTTTAGCCCCGTTATAAACGGTATTAGGGATATCATGCAATTTTAGATCCAAGAAAATCTTATAACCTTGCTCAGCTAAGTCTTTAACCACTTGGTTGCCAGCGTGATAGAATAATTCCATACCGACTTTGATAAAGACGTTTTCTGGTTTGCCTAATTTAGACAAAATCTTATGCAGTTGCTCTTCATTGTCAATATCTAATGCAACAATTACAGGTTTCATTTTTCCTCCACAAAAAAAGTCTATCTTAGCGCAGAGAGACACCAAGGATAGACTTTTCCTAGATAATTTAAGTCAATATTTTGAACTTGCGGTCTCTCTGTACCGTTTAAAGTTTGATCAAGGTGAAGTTTAACACCTCAAAAGTAAAAATACAAATAAAATTTTTGCTTGGAAAAAATTATAATCACGTGTAGAATCATTTCTTGAAAAAATAAAGAGTGTCCGTGAGCATTCATTTTGGAGGAAAATTATGGTTAATACACATGTAAAATTACCAGGTTTAGATTTGAAAAATCCAGTTATGCCAGCAAGTGGAACTTTTGGCTTCGGCGATGTGCCTGCAGCTAAGAAGTTTGATTTAAATGATCTTGGAGCAATGGTTATTAAGACAACTACGCCACATGCAACCATAGGTAATCCGCAACCACAGATTGCCGTTTTAGATGATGGGATTTTGAATTCGGTTGGTCTTACTAATCCTGGTGTGGACAAGGTGATTAGTGAAAAGTTAGAACCATTGAGAAAACAATATCCAGAATTACCGATCGTGGCTAGCGTTGGCGGTGATAGTGAAGCAGATTATGTTGAAGTAGCAAAAAAGCTGTCAAATTCTGGCTTGGTTAATGCTTTAGAAATTAATGTTTCTTGTCCTAATGTGGCCCAAGGTGGAATGAGCTTTGGCGTGCATGCCGATGTGGTTGAAGAATTGACTAGAAAAATTAAAGCAGTTGTCAATATTCCAATTTATGTGAAGTTAACACCAAATGTGACTGATATCACTGTAATTGCTAAAGCTGCCGAAAAGGGTGGTGCCGATGGCTTATCGATGATCAATACATTGCTAGGGATGCGAATTGACGTGAAAAAACGCAGACCACTGTTAGGCCATAATATGGGCGGTTTATCAGGTGAGGCTGTTAAGCCAATAGCTATTAGAATGATTAGTCAAGTGCGTCAAATTACTTCTTTGCCAATTATTGGCATGGGTGGCATTGCTTCGGCCAAAGATGTGGTGGAATTTATGTTAGCAGGTGCTAATGCCGTAGCGGTTGGTACTGCTCATTTTAAAGATAGTATTGCTTCTAAGCATATTGCAGATGCCTTGCCGCAAGAACTTGAAAAATTAGGCATTGAAGATATCAATGAATTAGTTGGTCAAGTAAAATTTAATTAGAGCTTGACAAACGTTTTTAATTACAGTAACTTTAAAGCAATGAATGTCCTTTAAAATTAGTCCCGTGAGGCTAGCAAGGCAGGCTTAACTTAAGTTTCGACTTTACTAAAGCTCCTAGTCTCAGTTGAGATTGGGAGCTTTTTTCATGGGCAGAATTAGGAGGCTATAATGGCAAAAGAAATCTGGGATGCACTAGCAATGAAGCGTGCTTTAACCCGTATTACTTACGAGATCATTGAACAAAATAAAGGAACCGATGATTTGGTTTTGGTAGGGATTAAAACGCGAGGCGTTTACTTGGCTAAACGAATTCATGACCGTATTCAGAAATTGGAAGGCGTTGATGTACCAGTTGGTGAATTGGACATTACCTTATATCGGGATGATCGTCATGATGCTAGTTTAAAGCAAGATCCAGTTGTCAATTCTGATCAAGTTGATGTTAATATTGATGACAAGCATGTTGTTTTGGTTGATGATGTTATCTATACTGGACGAACAATCAGAGCGGCGATGGATGCTTTGATGCACGTTGGTCGCCCAAGTTCAATCAGAGTCGCAGTGCTAGTTGATCGTGGTCACCGTGAATTGCCAATTCGTGCTGATTTTGTTGGTAAAAATATTCCAACTTCTGCCAATGAACAGGTTGCTGTTAATGTAATTGAGAAGGACGGCAAAGATTCAGTTGAACTGAAGGCTTTACCAAAATAAAAAGAAGATAGTTAAATATCCAACCATTTAATTGACTCCAGAGAGGGCCAGAAGGGTTGATTTCTTTTCGTGTACACGGGAAGACTCTAGGCCTGGAGCAATTAAATGCTTCAGGCTTTTTTGTATAGAAAGAATAGAAAATGGAAAATTTAAATCTTGTTAATTTACCACATTTTGTGAGTGTTGAAAATTTGGATAGTAATGAAGTAGAGGCCTTAATCAGGAGAGCTGAGTACTTCAAAAAAGGCGGTGCAACACCACGTTTAACTAAGCCAGTTTATGTAACTAATATGTTTTTTGAAGATTCATCTAGAACACATACGAGCTTTGAAATAGCTGAAAGAAAACTAGGTTTGACAGTTATTCCTTTTGATCCGGCTCATTCGTCTGTTAATAAGGGTGAAACCTTATATGACACTTCATTAATTATGAACGCCTTAGGTGTCAACTTAGAAGTGATTCGTCACTCACAGAATGAGTATTACAATGATTTGATTAACTTAAAAGAACATCAACATTTAAATATTGGTGTGATTAACGCTGGAGATGGTAGCGGTCAACATCCTAGCCAATGTATGCTCGATATGATGACTATTCATGAACATTTTGGTCACTTTAAAGGCTTAAAGGTTGCAATTGTTGGTGATATTACTAATTCTAGGGTTGCAAAAAGTGACATGGAACTTTTGACTAGGTTGGGCGCTGAAGTTTACTTCTCAGGTCCAAGTTACTGGTATGATAAAGAATTCGATCAATATGGTAAGTATGAAGAAATTGATCAATTAGTTTCAAATATGGACGTGATGATGCTCTTACGGGTTCAACATGAACGTCATGCAGGCGATCCTAATGAAAAGACTTTTAATGCTAAAGCATATCATGAAAAATATGGTATTAATCATCAACGCTATAGTGCATTGAAGCCCGACACCATCATCATGCATCCGGGTCCAATTAACCATGATGTTGAACTTAGCGGTGATTTAGTTGAAAGCGATAAGTGCATGTTTGTCAGACAAATGCAAAATGGTGTGTTCATGCGTATGGCAATGATCGAGGCAGTATTGCGCGGTAGACGACTTGGAGGATTAGAATAATGGCAACAGTAATTAAGAATGGCACAGTTTATCAAAATGGTCGTCTAATTAAAGCAGATGTTTTAATTGAAGATCAAAAGATTAAAGCAATAGGGACTAACTTAACGGCAGATAAAGAGATTGATGCAAGTGGCAAGCTAGTTAGTCCTGGACTGGTTGATGTCCACGTTCATTATCGTGATCCCGGACAAACTTACAAGGAAGATATTAAAACCGGTAGTGAAGCCGCTGCTCATGGTGGTTTTACTATGGTAGGGGCAATGCCTAATGTAACGCCTGTACCTAATACGCCTGAGCTAATGCAAAAAATGGTACAAGAAAACAATGAAAAAGGTGTGGTTCATATTTTTCAATATGGACCAATCACTAATGATGAAACTACTGATGTCATTCCTGATTATGCAGCATTGAAAAAGGCTGGTGCTTTTGCCTTAAGTAATGATGGTCATGGAGTCCAAACTGCTCAAACGATGTATTTGGCAATGCAAAAAGCCAAGGAAAATAATTTGATCATTGCTACTCATGCACAAGACGATTCGCTTTTTAATAAAGGGATCGTGAATGAAGGACCTAAAGCCAAGGAATTAAACTTGCCGCCAGTAACTGAATTAGCAGAAACAACGCAAATTGCTAGAGACTTGCTTTTAGCACAAAAAACGGGCGTCCATTATCATATTTGCCATGTATCAACTAAAACTAGTGTAGAACTGGTTCGAATGGCTAAGGCGCGTGGAATCAATGTTACCTGTGAAGTAGCGCCACACCATATTTTATTAACAGATGACGATATTCCTAAGGACAACGGTTATTATAAGATGAATCCGCCATTGAGAAATAAGGAAGATCAAGCGGCGTTACTAGTGGGACTACTAGACGGTACAATCGATTTAATTGCGACTGATCATGCTCCTCATGCTCGCAATGAAAAAGAAGGTGGCATGAAGGGCGCAGCCTTTGGTATTACTGGTAGTGAAACAGCATTTTCTACTTTATATACTAAATTTGTCAAAGAAGAAAAAGTCTTCACCTTGGAGCAGCTTTTATCATGGCTCTCCGATAAACCAGCTAAAACGTTTGGCTTAAAAAATGCCGGGGTACTTGAACCAGGTAAGCCAGCTGATATTGCGATTTTTGACTTAGACCATGAAACTGAATTAAAAGAAGAAGACTATAAGTCAAAAGGCGTTAATACACCATTTACGGGCGACAAGGTGTATGGTGAAACTGTAATGACCATGGTTGATGGTCAGGTTGTATACAGAAGGGATGAACAATAATGCGGTATTTAATCCTAGAAGATGGTAGCATCTATGCTGGCGAGGGTTTTGGCGCTGATTGCGAAACAGTTGGTGAAGTTGTATTTACAACAGGGATGACTGGTTATCAAGAAGCAATTACCGACCAATCTTATGCCGATCAGATTTTGGTTTTCACTAATCCTTTAATTGGAAACTATGGTATTACCTTGGCAGATTATGAGTCACTTGAGCCAAGGATCAAAGGCGTAATTTGTCACCAGGTTGCCCGTCATCCTGATAATTGGCGAATGCAGACAACCTTACCAAAGTTTTTGGAGCATTTGAACATTCCAGGTATTCAGGGAATTGACACGCGTGAATTAGTTAAAAAATTGAGAGTTCACGGTACATTACGTGGTAAGATTGCAGATTCAAAAGAAAATGCAGAAAAAATTGCGGCAGAATTAAAGATTAAGAATGTAACTCAAGGTGTAATTAGCCGAGTATCAACCAAGTCACCATATCCAGTTCCTGGTTCGAAACGCAATATTGTGGTTATCGACTTTGGAATTAAACACAGTATTTTGCGTGAACTAGCAGAACGTGATTGTAATTGTATTGTTTTACCATATACAGCTACTGCCCAAGAAGTATTAAACCTTCATCCAGATGGTGTTCTTTTGAGTAACGGCCCTGGTGATCCAGAAGAAATGGTAGAGGCAACTAAAATGGTGCGTGAAGTAGAAAAGCATGTTCCTTTGATGGGAATTTGTATGGGACACCAAGTCTTTGCTTTAGCTAATGGGGCTAAAACTTACAAGATGAAATTTGGGCACCGCGGTTTTAATCACCCTGTACGAGAGATTGCAACTGGTAATATTGGTTTTACTTCACAAAACCATGGTTATGCTGTGTCTGCAGATTCAATTGACAAGGATAACTTAATGATTACCCACGTTGAAGTCAATGATGGGACGGTTGAAGGGTTACGTCATAAGAAATATCCTGCATTTTCAGTGCAATTTCACCCTGATGCAACACCGGGTCCTCATGATGAGGTTTCATTATTCGACGACTTTATGTCAATGATTGATCAGAGAAAGGAAGAAGAGCGTCATGCCTAAAAGAACAGATATTCATAAGATTATGGTGATTGGCTCAGGTCCAATTATTATTGGTCAAGCTGCAGAATTTGATTATTCTGGTACACAGGCATGCTTGGCTCTGCGCGAAGAAGGCTATGAAGTAGTTTTAGTTAATTCCAACCCAGCTACGATCATGACTGATACAACAATTGCAGATAAGGTGTACATTGAACCTCTGACAGTTGAATCGATTTCACGAATTATTCGTCAAGAATATCCTGATGCTATTTTGCCAACACTTGGCGGTCAAGTGGGCTTAAACATGGCTATGGAACTTGCCAAAACAGGAATTTTGGATGAATTACACATCGAGCTTCTAGGTACTAAGCTGCAATCTATTGAACAAGCCGAAGACCGTGAAAAATTTAAGGAATTATGTAAGTCATTAGGTGAACCAGTTCCACCTTCTAAGACAGTTAATACAGTCGAAGATGCCTTAGCTTTTGGAGATGAGATTGGCTATCCGATCATTGTTCGTCCTGCCTTTACGATGGGTGGTACCGGTGGTGGTATCTGTAATAATCATGAAGAATTAGCAGAGATTGCCAAAAATGGATTGGAACTTTCTCCTGTAACTGAATGTTTGATTGAAAAATCAATTGCGGGCTATAAAGAAGTAGAATTTGAAGTAATGCGCGACCATGATGACAATGCAATGATTGTCTGCTGCATGGAAAACTTTGATCCGGTAGGGATTCACACTGGTGATTCAATTGTCTTTTCACCAAGTCAAACTTTATCTGATAAGGAATATCAGATGCTTCGTGATTGTTCACTGCGTTTGATTAGGGCTTTGAAAATTGAAGGGGGATGCAACGTTCAACTTGCTCTTGACCCAAATAGCTTTAATTATGATGTAATTGAAGTAAATCCGCGTGTTTCAAGATCATCTGCTTTAGCTTCTAAGGCAACTGGTTATCCAATTGCTAAGATGGCTGCCAAGATTGCCGTTGGTATGACTTTGGACGAAATCAAGAACCCTGTAACTGGTACTACTTATGCCGAATTTGAACCAGCTCTTGATTACGTTGTCTGCAAGATCCCTCGCTGGCCATTCGATAAGTTCCCTAAGGCTGACAGAGTTTTAGGTACTCAAATGAAGGCTACCGGTGAAGTTATGGCCATCGGTAGAACTGCAGAAGAAGCTATGCAAAAAGCGGTAAGATCACTAGAAATTGATGAAAAAGATCTTTACTCACCAGAAGCACACGTAGCTAGTGATGACCAATTAGAGCAAAAATTAGTCAAAGCTCAAGATGATCGTCTCTTCTATTTAGCTGAGGCATTTAGACGTGGTTATTCAGCTGAAGATATTCATGAATTAACGAAGATTAATTTCTACTTTTTAGATATCGTGCAACATATGGTTGAATTGGAAAAGACACTTGAGGAAAATAAAGATGATGTTGATGTATTGCGCTTAGCTAAGAAATATGGCTTTAGTGATCCAACGATTGCCTCTTTGTGGAATGAAACTGCAGATGAGGTAAGAGCATTTCGGAAAAAGCATGGCATCATCCCAGTCTACAAGATGGTTGATACATGTGCTGCTGAGTTTGAATCAAAGACACCATACTTTTATTCAACTTATGATGCTGAAAATGAATCACATAAGACTGGTAAGAAGTCGGTGATCGTTATTGGCTCAGGTCCAATCAGAATCGGTCAAGGTGTTGAATTCGATTATGCGACTGTTCACTGTGTCAAGGCCTTGCAAAAGATGGGCTACGAAGCAATTGTTATCAATTCTAATCCTGAAACTGTTTCAACTGACTTCTCTATCTCAGATAAATTATACTTTGAACCATTAACTTTGGAAGATGTCTTGAATGTCTGCGACTTGGAAAAGCCAGAAGGCGTGATTGTTCAATTTGGTGGTCAAACCTCAATCAATTTGGCTCATGGCTTAGAAGAACATGGCGTCAAGATTTTAGGCACTAAAGTAGCTGATGTTAACCGTGCAGAAGACCGTGAACTGTTTGATCAAATCATTAAGCAACTTCATTTGAATCAGCCTCAAGGTTTAACTGCAACTACTCATGAAGGCGTACTTGAAGCTGCTGATAAGCTAGGCTATCCAGTTTTAGTCCGTCCAAGTTATGTTTTGGGTGGTAAGGCGATGGAAATTGTCTACACCAAGGCAGAGTTAGAAGAATACTTGCAAGACCACGTTGATATTGCAGCAGACCACCCAATCTTGGTTGATGATTATCTTGATGGTCGTGAATGTGATGTTGATGCAATTAGTGATGGTAAGGAAGTTCTTTTGCCAGGAATCATGGAACATATTGAGCATGCCGGTGTCCACTCTGGTGACTCAATGGCTGTTTATCCACCACAAACCTTCTCTGATGAAGTTAAAGAAAAGATTACTGATGTCACTAGAAAGCTTGCTTTGACTTTGAACTGTGTCGGCATTATGAACATTCAATTCATTGTCAGAGATGGTGAAGTTTACGTAATTGAAGTTAACCCTCGGGCAAGTAGAACAGTGCCATTTTTAAGCAAGATCACGGGTATTGAAATGGCTCAGGTCGCTACCCGAGTAATTATGGGCGAAAGTTTGGCTGAACAGGGCTACGGTGATGGTCTTGCCCCAGAGCCAGACATGATCTCTGTTAAAGCACCAGTCTTCTCCTTCAGCAAATTATCGGACGTTGATGCATATCTCGGGCCAGAAATGAAATCGACAGGTGAAGTAATGGGGAGTGATCACACTTTTGCCAAAGCTCTCTACAAAGCTTTTGCAGGTGCTAAGATGCAATTGCCTGAAAATGGTAATGTATTACTTACCATCGAAGATCGAGACAAAGAAAAGATTTTACCAATTGCCAAGAGATTTGCGCGGATTGGCTACAGAATCTTTGCTACTAAGGGTACAGCTGATTTCTTGCGTAGTCATGATTTGCATGTTGATCCAGTAACTAAAGTGCATGAAGATGAAGACGCCAAGGATAATATCTTGAATGAATTAAGAAATGGCAAGATTGACTTGGTTATCAATACGATGGGTCACGATATTGAAAAGAATTCTGATGGCTTCATCATTAGACAGGTTGCCATTGGTCAAAATGTACCATTGATTACAGCACTTGATACTGCAGATGCTTTGCTTACTAGCTTGGAGAATAGATCATTTGCTACTGATGCTTTGAAGTAGGATAGTTGAATAGATAAAAATAATGCATTTCTCTATTGAAGTAGGAGAATGCATTATTTTTTATGCAAAAAATAATTTTCACAAGTGAGCTAATAATTCTGAGATAAATAAACGATAGATAGCATTCAATCAAGATATTGTGAAAAAAATATGTATCACAAACTTTATTATAGAGCCATGATTAAGAATATTTCACTATCTTTTGTAAGCGAATACATTTATAATCTGAGATAAGGAAGTGAAGTGTTTAGGGGGAAATAAAAATGTGGATTTCGTTTTTATTGGCTTTAATTCCAATTATTTGGCTTATTTACTCTTTGGCAATTCGAAAAATGCCTGCTATTAAAGCATGCAGCATTGGACTATTAATTACTATCGTATTGGCTATACTGGGATTTAACCTCTCTATAGTTGACATTTTGACGGGTGCTTTAGAGGGCATTCTGATGGGGCTATGGCCAATTGTTTATGTAATCGTGGCTGCACTGTTTACTTATAATGTAAGCAATTATTCAGGTGGAATTAAAATTATTCAAGATACTTTGTCGTCAATCACTACTGATCAGCGTATTTTAGTTTTGATTATCGCATGGGGATTTGGCGGATTCTTAGAAGCAATTGCAGGTTTTGGGACAGCAGTTGCAATTCCCGCTGGGATATTAATTGGATTTGGTCTTAATCCGATTAATGCCGCCATAATTTGTTTAATTGCTAATACTACACCAACTGCCTTTGGTGCAATTGGATTACCAGTGATTACACTGAGTGACGTAACTAATTTGCCCGTTACTCCATTATCATTTGTTATTACTTTACAACTTGCATTATTAATTATTATAATTCCGTTTTTATTGGTGATTCTAACAGGTGGCGGAGTTAAAGCTATCAAAGGAGTGGGATTAATTACCCTGATGTCTGGTTTGTCATTTTCAATTCCGCAAATTTTGGTAGCAAAATTTGTTGGTCCAGAGTTACCAGCAATTGTTGGTTCAATTTGTTGTATTTTGACTACAGTTCTGATGGCAAAATTATATCATCATCAAGATAATGACATAAAAGAGAATATTGAGAAGCACAGCGCTATCGAAATTTTGCGTGCAAGTTCACCATTTATTTTAGTGTTCGTATTTGTGGTTCTTGCTTCATCACTGTTTCCAAATATTCAGCATCTATTGGGAAAAGTGACTTCTTATATTAAGGTATATACTGGGAAAGATACAGAACTGTTTAAGATTAATTGGCTTTCTTCACCAGGAACATTAATTTTGCTAGCTACTTTTATTGGTGGATTAATTCAAAAAGTTAGTTTCAAGAAATTAGGACAAATCTTAAAATCAACAATTTTTGGATTATGGAAAACATTAATTACAATTTGTTCTATTGTGGCTTTAGCCAAGGTAATGGGCTACGCAGGAATGACTTCAGCAATTGCGGCAGCATTAGTAGTTCTAATGGGACCAATATATCCATTAGTTGCACCGTTAATTGGTGCTTTGGGTACGTTTATTACAGGATCTGATACCTCAGCTAATGTTCTTTTTGGTAACCTGCAATTGTCTTCAGCTAAGGCTTTAGGCGTAAATAGTAATTGGGTAGTTGGTTCAAATATGGTGGGAGCAACTGCTGGAAAGATGATCTCACCTCAGAGTATAGCTGTTGCTTCAGCTGCAATTGGACAAGATGGATCTGAATCAATAATTTTGAAGCAAGTGGCTAAATGGTGCTTACTGTATTTGGGAATAATTTGTATATTCCTATATGGAATAGGCTTTGCCGTAGGATTTTTATAAAAATAATTTAAATAACTCTTGGTGTTCTGATATATATTGATTTGCACTTGTCATCCATTAATAGTAAATCGCTTGCATTAAAAGCGCTTTCGTTGATAGAATGCTTTTTGTAACTTTTTTACATTAATAAGGGAGACAAAACGAATGAGTTATTTATTTCTGTTTATTCCGGCAATAGGATGGGGTCTTATGCCCATGTTTGTTGCTGGTGTCAAGAAGAGTAACATTTACCACCAAATTTTAGGTACCGTTCTTGGTGCATTTATCTTTGGTGCTGCAGTTACTCTCATTAAGCGTCCATCTTTTAATGCGACTACTTTTATTTTAGCAATGTTAGCTGGTGCTGCTTGGGTTATTGGTCAAGTTGGTCAGTATTACAGTTATTCCAAGGTTGGGGTTTCTGAAACTATGCCAATTTCAACTGGTTTGCAGTTGATCGGTGTGCCACTTGTAGGTGTGTTGATCTTTGGTGAATGGGCAAGCACTCAAGCTAAATTGTTTGGATTTTTAGGGATCTTAGCTTTAATTATTGGTGTAGCATTTACATCATTGACTGACAAAGGTACATCTGAGGGTGGAAAAAAGAATCAGACCACTACAATGATTGTGCTGGTATTGACTACACTTGGTTACATTACTTCAAGTTCCATTCCAAAGGCCTTGAAGGGTGACAGCGTAATGATTTTCTTTGCTGAAACCATTGGAATGTTGGTTGCAGCAATTGTTTATTTAATTGCAACTAAGCAAACACAAGTCTTTAAGGAAAAAGAAAGTTATCAAGTAATTCCTGCCGGTGTGATTTACGCAATTGCTGCTCTTGCATACATTGTTTCAGTTAAGATGAACGGTGTAAACCTAGCCTTTGTTATGTCACAACTTTGTGTTGTTATTTCTACTCTTGGTGGTATCCTTTTCTTACACGAAAAGAAGACACAAAAAGGTCTTATTTATACTGTGATCGGTTTAATATTAATTGTTGCCGGTGCAGTTTTGACCTCAGTATTTTAATGAATTTTAAATAAATATTGAATGAACTCCAACATGATAATTGTTGGAGTTTTTGAGTAAAAAAGTCATGAATAAATATAAAATGAATTAAAATATAAGTAGAAGCCAAAGAGAGGATGATTTCTATGAGTGATAATACAGTATACGTGATCGACGGTCGTCGGTATGCACGTAATGGAGAAATTGTCGAGCATAATGTGCATGTTTATAGTTCTTATCAAAATCTGATTGCTGCATTTAAGCCATTTTTGGAAGTTTCAAATAAAGAAGTGCATATGAATGGCAAAAATGAGATGCTTCAGGTTAGAATATATGATCCATCAAATCAATTTTTGACAAAATATAAATTTGATATTTATGAAAAGAAAATAGATAATTTCTTTCCAAGTACTACTGAACATATTTAGCAAAGGAATGATCCAATGACTTTTAACAAAGAAGAAAAAGAGCAAGCTTTAAAGCGGCTAACTGATGAGGAATATAACGTAACTCAAAAGGCCGCTACAGAATATCCTTTTACCGGAAAATATGATGATTTTTATGAAAAGGGGATTTACGTTGATGTAGTGTCAGGTGAGCCACTTTTTTCAAGCTTAGATAAGTATAATGCAGGCTGTGGTTGGCCTAGTTTTACTAAGCCAATTAAGAAATTAACTTACCACCGCGATCAATCGCACGGAATGGAGAGAACAGAAGTTAAAAGTCCCGAAGCTGATTCTCACTTAGGTCATGTTTTTACTGACGGCCCAGTGGATCAAGGTGGTTTACGTTACTGCATTAATTCCGCAGCATTGAGATTTATTCCATATGATCAGTTGGAACAGGCTGGCTATGGTGAATATAAGAAAATATTTGAATAAAAAATACGGCAGATACTTAAAATAAATATCTGCCGTATTAGTTTATATATTAAAAATTATTTCTCATAGAACTTAATTTCAGTATTGGCCAAATCAACTGTATAAGTTTCTTCTTCAAGTGGTCGTTTAGTCATTCCTTCATCAGTTGAGTAGATGATCAAGGCCAACTTACTACCAGATGGAAGAGTGTAGTAGGTAGGTTGAAGCAAGAAGTCTAAATCGTAGAACTTGTCAGCATCAATCTTCTCAGGTCTTTTCATGTCCTTATAGTTTTGTAAGTTCATGTGAGCCTTAGTGATCAACTTAGCCTTAGTCTTCTTGTCCGGCACAAATTCTTGCAAAGTATCAGTGCCAAATCTATAGCCAAGTTCTTGACCGCCGCGCATTAAGAACTTAGGTGTAGCGGTTAAGCGTCTTCTTTCTCCCAATTCAACTAAAGCAACAGAAATTTGTCCCTTAGGTAAGCTGCCTTTAACTCTAACTTTTACTTCAGGACGACCGACAATCGTAGTTGGGTGAATAAATTCGTCTGTTTTAAAACGCAAACTTGGTTTAGCCCATTTTTCATCACCACAGATGAACTTGTATAGCCAGTCGCTTTCTGAGATGTCAGCCTTCTTAAATTCAATGCCACCTTCATCGACAAATGATTGTTGTGCTTTGCCATTGCCATCTTGGAAAAGCTCGCCGTCATCAGTTGGGTAGTAGGTCTTCTTTTGACCTAATTCATTTGACCAATCCTTTTCTTCGTGCCACTTGTCAGCTTGCAAGTTGTCCTGGATCATGACGGTTGGCCATTGCTTGTAAGCATTGTTTTCAATCCCTAGTAATTCATGTACAAACCAAAGGTTCATCAAGTCAGTAAAATCAATAGAAACAAAGTTGTTCATATTGTAGTGAGGACCTTGGTGTAGGAAAAGATGATGCTTCATTGGCATTTTTTTGACTAGTTGCCAAATTTTATAAACATTCTTTGGCTTAACGTTCCAGTCATTTAAACCGTGAACAGAAATCCAAGAACATTTGATGCCGTCAGCGTGATGGCGGTAGTTTCTTGCTTCCCAAAAGTTGGAATATTGACCGGTTTCACGGTCTTCTTTTGTTAAAAGCTCTTTTTGCATCTTGTCGTATTCTGGTTTGATCTTTAAGTAAGAACCTGCATCCCACAAGTTTGATTGACAAGTTTCAGCCAGTAAATCAAGGTCTTCACCTTGGCAGGCTTCGGGTGCGATTACCAAACCGTGTTCACGGTAATAGTCATACCAAGAAGAAATAGCGGCTTCAGAAACCACAGTTTTCAAGCCTTTAACCCCAGTAGTGGCAATAGCAATTTGCAAAGTGCCTAAATATGAACGACCAGTCATTCCGATATTGCCATTGCACCAGTCAGCTTTAGTTTGAACAGATCTAGTACGGTCAGTGTAAGCGATACGATCGCCGTGGAGCCATTCGATAACTGCAGCAGCTGATTCAGTTTCTTCAGGTGCACCAGTAATACGAACTCCATCACTACCGCGGGTACCAATTGCTCCAGCAAAAACACTGGCAAAACCACGAGCAAGCATATACTCATTTAATGGATAAGAAGATTTATGTACTGCTTCTTCGGTAGCTGGGTGGTTAGAGTCGTCTGGCTGCTTTGCTTTAACTATTGGTGAATGAACATATTGTGGATCATTCCAATCGGCGGCATCAGATAAATTTTCGTCAACATTATGGTTACGCTTTTCATTAGCGATAATTCCGCCGAAATATGGTGAAGCAGTATAAAGGGCAGGCACTTTTAAGCCTTTGTTAGTTTCAGCTGGTCGGAAAACAGTAACTTGAATCAAGTCACTCTTACCATCATGATCAGTATCAAGATCAGTTTCAACGTAAACAACTTCACGAATTACTTTGTTGGTATCGAAGACAGGAATAGCTTTGCCATTGAAAAATTTAAACTTATTTTGTCCCCAGAATTGAGTAAAGTACCCCTTACCAGCCATTACATCGAGCAAAATTTGACCGTTTTTGGCGCGAGTATTGAGCAAACGATAAAAAGCAGAGATTAACCTTTTGACATCAGAAATGTCTTGGACAAAAGGTAAAGCATTCTTTTGCATAAAGCCGGTTGGATCGGCTAATTCGTAGTCATAATGAACATGATAGCCAAGTAATTGTAAGGCTACATTATAGAATTGAGCAGTACCAATTGATTCAGGCTTTCCTTTTAAAAAGTCAGCTAAAGTTTGCTCATTTGAAACAGCAAATTCAGATAATTTTGTTGTCTTAGCAGCGTCAGTTTTTGCTTCAGCAATTGTCATTTTAACGAGCTTGCCCAGCAAATCGTTAAAATTCCAGTCTGCATAATTTTTAGGTAAGAAATTGATGTCGATTAATTCTTTTACTTGTTGATCGAAGTCAGTTTCGACATAAGCGTATTGATTATATTTCATATTTTTCTCCTTTGCAGTTTAATTACTTTCTATTTTACTTTTAATTGTGGCTATAACCAATAGATATGAAAATTAATAAGTAAGAAATATTTTTTTAAATTGAATTCTGCCGGAAAACCGAACAAAATGAATGCTAGCTATCGGAAAATGACGGGTGTAAGAGAAACATATCCGAAAAATAAAGTTCGTGTTTTAAACATCATTGGTGATATTGGTGGTCAAACCGATGGAACAGTACCCAATGTATCATCTTTGTCATTAAAATATTTAGTGGCAGATCGTGCTAAAAGCTATCAGGTAGTGAAGTTTACTGGAAAAAATTCACGTCACTCCAAGTTGCATGAGAATCCAAAAGTAGATAAAGTATTAATCAAATTCCTGTGGAATAAATAAAGTTAATAATAGGCATGCGAACGTATGTCTATTTTTTGTGCCTTTTCTTAATCCAATTACTTGAATTATAAAATAATGCGTGTATAATATTTATCTAATTAATAAAGAAAGGGCATGGTTTTATGAAGCTATTAAAGACTAAAATCTTAACAATTCTGTGTGGCTTGCTAACATTGAACGGCTTAGCCATGTTGTTTTCAGGATTGATTATCCAAATGGACGAAGTTGCTGATTTTGATTCAGCCCAAAGTTTAGCAGTTGCTAATTCGACTAATGCCATTATTTTGGCAGGAATTATTATGATTTTGCTTTTTGGGGCATTGTTTTTCGATGGTTGGGCTAAGCTCAAGAACAGGCATGCTAAGCACGTTAAGTTAGTTTAATAGAATAGATAAGACTAGCTCTGAAGTGAGCTGGTCTTTTTTTGCCCAAAATTAAAGTCTTCTTTACCGTTTTTTTACTTTTGCATGTGATAATGAGCCAAAATTAATCAGGGGGATAGTTATGGGATTCTGGTATTATTATGTTTTGCCATTAGTGACGGCTATTTTATTCGTTTGGCTAGGAAACCGAGTTATGGTGACTAAAAAATGGATTAGCATAATTTTTTACTCATTAGCTGGAGTAGGCTATTTAATTGCATCGGTTTTTGCTGTTTTTTATATCTATGCAACAGTAGAAGAAATTTTAACGCCAGATATTTTAACAAAAATAGGTTGGCATTATTTTTGGAGTGATAATTTTATTTTTCTTCTTACCAGCACTGTTCTATTAACAATTAGCTATTTTGTACTAAAACGTGGTAGATTACGCAGATTACGGATGAAATAGGATGCTCAAAAATGATAAGATTATTTTTGGAAAAAATAGAATAATGATGGGGTGAAAAAATGACTTTACCATTTAAGGCAGTTGCTGTAGATATGGACGGCACGTTTTTAGATGATCGTAAGCAGTTTAATCACAAGGAATTTGATCAAATTTTGACTGAATTTGAAAAACGAGGAGTACATTTTATCGTGGCTTCAGGGCGTCCTTATGTTAGATTGAAGCAGGACTTTGGCAAGTTTGCCAGCAGAATGGATTTCGTAACTTTGAATGGCTCGAGATTAATCATCAAGGGTCAAGAAGCTGGCAGTTATTTGCTTAATCGCGATGACGTTTTAAAGCTAATTCATGATGTACATGTGAAATATGGTGAAATGGCTACAATGGTTTTTGGCCGAGATATTGCATATTTGCATAGCAATGTTGAAAAAGATGAACGCGACTTTTTGGCTTACTTTGCTGGTAATAGTACCGTGATTGATGACTGGAATGATTTGCCAGAACAGATTTATCAGATAACCTTTGGCATGGATAGTTCCAAGGCAGCGGAGATTGAACGTGATTTTAATTTTGAACATAATAACCAGATCTCTGCTTTTGCTTCCGCAACTTTTGCCATTGATGTTAACACACAAGGCGTTAATAAGGGTGCCGGATTAAAGCATCTCCTAGAAAAGATGGGGATGACAGGGGATGACCTGATTGCCTTTGGCGATGGGGGTAATGACATCGATATGTTGAAATTTGCCAAATATTCTTATGCAATGGCAAACGGTATGGACAAGGTAAAAAAGCAGGCGAAATATATTGCACCGGCCAATACGGAGAACGGTGTTTTCAAAGTTTTGCAAAAATATTTAGCTGAAGATAAAAAATAGCTTGTAAAATTAAATTAATATGATATAATTTTAATTAACTTATAGAAATAGAGGAAATTGCCATATGATTCGTTTACTGAATCTCTAATATTTGATTTGTTGTTTAGCAAAATACTGTCTTTGCACCTTGTTTAGTGCACCCATTTTTTGCTTGCATACCAAGTATTAGCAGTAGATGAATTGAGGGTGGTTTTCTTTATCGAAATCAACCTTTATTTGTTGCACTGTTAATAGGATGTGAGCATCCAGAACAGTGCTTTTTCTTTGCGACAAATCATGTTAGAGATTTTTTTGCTGATTATACGTTTTTGTCAAAAAAGAATGAGGAAAATAATGGGTTTAAGAGATTATATTAAAGCTAACCGTCAGCGGGCAATGTTAGTTCTGTTTTTGATTACGCTAACGCAACTGACAACTACAATGTACACCTACTTAACTAGTCCGCAGTTAAATGCAATTGCAAGTGGTAAATTCGAACTGTTTTTGGAATTAATCTTTGTACAATTTTTAATTGGACAGGTCTGCAATGTCAGTTTTAATTGGGGAAGTTTACAAAATACCAAACAAACACAGACACTTTTTCATCAGGTAAGACAGCGAATTATACGACATTATTATCAGCAGCCTGAAGACAAAGTTTCAGAGATGGAAAATCATTTGGGAAATGACTTGCAGTTAGTGCAAGAGAGTTACTATAATGTTTACTTCTATTTTGTTTGTGACTTAATTTATATTATTTTAACTATTGGTACGCTGTTTACCTTTCATTGGATATTGGTTGTCTATACGTTATTAGTTACTTTGCTTGCAGTAGTAGTGCCGAAATTGACTGAAAAATATACCAATCGAGCAACTAAAGCTGTTTCTATCCAAAATAAGCAATTTTTGCAGTTGTTAGAAAAATGGTTCAAGGGTTTAGATGAGCTGCGACGCTACCAGAATAAAGTTGTTTTGAAAAAGGTGGTGGGACAACAGAGTCAGAAACTAGAGCAGAGTGAATATCAGCGAGATAAATTGCTACATTATACTAGCTTAGTGTCTGCGATATTTAATATAGCTGGTCGTGTTGGTGTTCCATTTATTGCTGGAATTTTGTTTTTCAATCATCAGGTAAATTTAGGAGCGATTCTGACAGCGGGATATTTTGCCAATGGAATTTTTTATAGTGTAGATAGTTGCGTGAACAGATATACGCAATTAAAATCAACGAAAACTTTGCGGGATGATCTGGCTAAATTGCAAAAGTGTTTACCAGAAAAAGGGTATGATTCTTTAAAACAAATCGCTACCGTTCAAATAAAAAGCTTGTCAGTACAATATCCAAATGGTGAAAGAATTACTTATCCTGACTTTGAACTGAAGAATGGTGAAAAGGTTCTATTGACTGGTGATTCAGGTACAGGAAAATCAACTTTATTAAAAGTTTTGTTAGGGCAAATTAAGCCAAGTACGGGTGAAGTAATCTATTGCGATAAAACAGGAAAAAAGATCAAACCTGATTTACGTCAATTAGGTTATTTGGCACAGGACTTATTGATCTTTCCTGGCAGTATTCAAGAAAATATTACTATGTTTAAGCCTAAGCTTAATAAAAAAGCTGTACAAGTGATTCATAAGACGGTTTTTGATAGTGATCAAGCGCGTTTGAAAAATGGGATAGAGACACAGCTTGATCCACAACAGGAATTGCTGTCTGGTGGACAGAAACAAAAGGTAGTTTTAATGCGGGCGTTGTTGCATGAGAAGCCGATTCTGTACTTAGATGAAGCAACTAGTGCAATTGATCAACAAGCAACGACAAAAATCTTCCAAAACTTAATGCAAAGTAGAGCAACAATTTTGGCCGTTGCACACAATTTAACCGTAGAACAACGAGCATTGTTTGATCGTGAAGTTCACTTGGAGGGAAAATAATGAGTAGCAAAGAATTATTTAAACTTAATCCAATTAAATTCTGTCTGGCTATGGGACTACAGATTATTGCAGCAGTTGGCGAAGTAGTTGTAGCTTATGTGTTAACTTTGCAATTTGATGCTGCCAAAAATAGAAACTTGAGTTTATTTTTAACTTGGACATTAATCCAGCTGTCTAGCTATGTCATGGTATTCTTATTCTATAATTTGGCGGGAATCATTTGGCAAAAGTTGATTCAAAATTACCTGCATTTAATTCGGCAAGAACTAACAGATCATTATTTTGCCGATAGTCAAAAGCATGCGGTTAGTGCAGTGCAAAATCGGATGACTAATGATTTGAAACTGTTACATAATGACTATTTAGATTCGTTCCGCTATGTAGTAGGGATGCTAGCCGGTATTGTCGGTGTAGCCTTTAGCTTGGTGACTTTTCAGTGGAGTTTGTTAGTTGCTTGTTTAATTTTTGCCGCAATTCAGATTTATTTACCTAAATTACTGGATAAGCCATTACAAAAAGCTACTGAAAAGGTATCAGTAGCTAATCGAAAGTATTTGAAGACTTTAGGTGATTGGTTAATTGGCTTATCAGAAGTTCGTCGCTATTTGGCTAGCGATAAGCTTTTTAAGACTATTGCTGAAAATTCAGGACGCTTGGAAGCAGCAAATATTGAGAAGGAAAAAGTAGATCAGGAATTAGATTATCTGAATCAATTGGCTTATTCATTAGGAGATGTGCTAATCTTTCTTTTAACTGGATTTTTGGTAGTGAATAATTGGGCTGCTTTTGGTTTGATTGCCAGCATTGGCAACTTCAATGGAGCACTATTTGGTTCTTTGCAAGGAGTTGCTAATTATGGTGGAAGAATGCGAGCAACGAAGAAATTGCGAGAAGAGATTTTTGTAGCTAGAAAGAAAATTCAGTCTGAACAGAAAAGTAATTTAGAACAAGCGGTTAGTTTTTCAATCCATAATTTAGCTATCGATTTTAGAAACGGTGAGGCCGTGACTTTCCCAGATTTCCAAGTTAAAGCTGGAGAAAAAATTTTACTAACAGGTGATTCAGGTACAGGAAAATCAACTTTACTCAAATTGATTTTAGGTGAATTGCAAGCCAGTCGCGGCAAGATTCAATACTTTAATCAAAAGGGTGAAAAGATTCAACCTGATTTAGCTGAAATTGGCTATTTGCCGCAAGATCCAGTGTTATTCCCAGTAACGATTGTTGAAAATATTACGATGTTCAATTCAAAATTGCTAAGTCGAGTTAAATCAGCCATTGAAAAAGTTCAATTTGCAGGAGATATTGCTAAGTTTTCGGCCGGCATTGAGACTAAGATTGACCTTGATCAATTGAATATTTCTGGTGGTCAGAGGCAGAAAATTGTTTTAGCTAGAAGCATGGTACACCAGAGTAAGTTGATTTTGATTGATGAGGCGACAAGTGCAATTGATCAGGCGGCTACGATGAAAATTTTGCGTCAGTTGACTAAGACGGATGCAACGATTGTATTCATTGCTCACAACTTTAATCAAGAAATGCATCAATTGTTTGATCGTGAAATTCATTTAAAGAAATAAAAACAAGCTCATAACCTTAAAGTTACAGGTTATGGGCTTGTTTTATTATAGCCAAATTTGTTCGAAAATATCTTCTTTAAAACCGCAAGTTAAATTACTGTCATCAACGACTAATGGCCGCTTGATTAACTTACCATTTTTTGACATCATATCTGCAGCTTCTTCAATCGTCATTGTTGGCACTTTTTCTTTCAAATTTTCTCTGCGGTAATCTTGACCGTGTGTATTGAAGAAATATTTTAGACCACGATCTTGATATTTGGTCATCCATTTTACCAAGTCTTCTTTTTTCGGTGGCTGTTCAACTAAATCTTGAAATTCGTAGTTGACCTGATGGTCATCCATCCACTTGCGTGCTTTGCGTGAGGTAGAGCAACGTTTATAACCATAAAATTTAATCATTATTTTCCGTCCTTATTTTTGTAAAAATTTTCTAAAAAATTCAATTTCTTCATCATTTGCGATATCAGCTAGCTCGTCTTTTTGATCAACAAAGAACACATGACCGCGAGGATTGTCTTCATCACCATAGGACTTGCAGATGGCGTGAACACCGCGACCGAGCAAGAAGCCAAAGAGGGTAAATTGCATGTCATGCAAAAAATCCTTGTTAGCCGTGATTAAAAAAGTCGGCAAGAAATTGTGATTGATATATTTTTCAACGTCGAGTTGTTCATGATACTTGTTAACTGCATTTTTAGTGAAGTAGGCGCTAGCCATGCCATCTAAATTGCTTGGGGTTAACATGAAGGAAGCAGCACAATTCAAGCCGACAGCCCTAAATTTTAAGTTCAATGGTTTGTAAGAAAATAACTTGGCATAATCTGGATTAGTCAAAATAGTGACATACTGCTCAGCCATTTGACCACCGGCGCTGTCGCCAACGATAAAAACGTTGTTGCGATCTAGACGATATTCTTCAGCGTGCTCATCAACCCAATGCATGTAGCGATCAACATCGTCTAATTCATCAGGGAATTCCGCGTTTTCTGGTGCAAGACGATAGTTGGGATTGATGAAAGCAAAACCGCGCTTAGCTAAACCCATTCCATAATATTGGTAGATTTCTTTAGTACCATAAACCCAACCACCGCCGTGAATATTGATGATGACAGGGAAGGGAGCTTCGTGCTTTTTGGGTAAATAAACATCTAAAGTATGCCACTTTTCATCTGGACCATAAGGCAGATTATCAAGACGTTCAACTTCAGGGATGTCGTGAGGTAAGCCACTGTCACGTTTGGTGTCATGCTGATATGCACCATCTCTAAAGTCAGTAACAAACTTTTTGATTTTATCTTTAAGTTCCATAATTGTTCTCTTTTCTAGTAATTATCTATGTTAACTCAATTATACTTTAATTGAATTTGAAAAAATAAAAACTTTTTTCAAAAATCCTCTTGCATTTTAATTAACGTTTCCCTATAATAGTTTATGTTCTGTTGAGGACATACAAACATACAAGATGGTCTGGTAGCTCAGCTGGATAGAGCAACAGTCTTCTAAACTGTGGGTCGTGGGTTCGAATCTCACCCGGATCATAAATTAAGCCTGTAAGCATTGGTCTTACAGGCTTTTTACATACCTTAGGTATCTATGTGCTAAATTTTACTACAAAGACAATATTTTTTTGCATTTGATATTGTATGATACAAATATATGACAATTATTAACTTAATCTTACATTATTAGTGAATCAGTTGACTAAAGTTTGGAACGAGCTTATCCTAAAATTGATTTCCAAAAAATAGGATCGACAAGTGTGAACGACAACTATTTTTAACATTATCGGAGGAATTAAGATTGACTACAACCAAAAAAATCATTGTTAGATTGGCATGCGCGACTGTTCTTGGTACGGCAGGGGTAGCGCTGACACAAGTAAGTAGACCACAAACTGCAGTTGTGAACGCTGCAACTACCTCTGTTGCAGCCCGCGCACTTGGAGTTGATGTTGCTAGTTATCAAAACGCTGACTTGTCAAGTCATGCGCAAGCTGGAGCACAATTTGCAATTGTTAAAGTTAGCGAAGGTACTTCCTATCGTAACCCTAAGGCATCAAGTCAAATTTCAACGGCTTTATCAAATAATATGATGCCAATGGCATATCACTTTGCTACTTTTAGTTCAAATGCAAGTGCTGCTGCTGCAGAAGCAAATTATGCAATTCAAACTGCACAAGCATTTGGACTACCTAAGGGCTCATATATTGCTTGTGACTATGAAACGGGCTCAGGCAATAACATTTATGGTGGTAAAACGCCAACGGCTAATGCAATTATTGCTTTTATGGACACTATAAAAAATGCAGGCTATAAGCCACTTCTTTATGCTAGTTCATCAGTTTTACAAAATAATATTGATACTAATAGTGTAATTGCCAAGTATCCTAACTCATTGTGGGTCGCTTCATACGCTATTTCAGGTAGAATTGATAGTCCAAACTTCAATTACTTCCCATCAATGAATGGCGTTTCAATTTGGCAATTTACTGATAATTGGAAGGGATTAAGCGTTGATGGAAATATTGCTGTTTTACCATTATCAATTGACGGTAATGTAACTTCCAACAATGGCGCAATTTCACAAGCTCCAGCTACCAGCAACACCAATTCTGCTAGCTCTTCAAATGCTTCATCAAATACTTCGAATAAGAGTACTTCATCAGATGATGATAAGGGTTCAGCAACTGCTGGCTATGTGATGAAGAAATCATATATCTATAATAAAAAGGGTGAGCGTCAAAGCGGCTACTATGCAGCTTATACTAATATTACTCATTATGGTGTAGTGACTCTTGATAATGGTAAGACTGCCTTAAACATGGGCAATGGTCGTTACATTATGGCAAGTAATGTTTTAGGTAATTCACGTGTACTTAAGCACAATGCTTATGTATATAATAACAAGGGAAACCGCGCTAACTGGAGAGTGCTTAGAAAAGGTACGCCAATTAAGACCTATGGTTCACGGATGCGCGTTAATGGTAAAAGCTGTTACCGAATCGGACGTAACATGTACGTTAAGGCGGCTAACTTTTAATTAAAAAATTGAATTTATCAAGAAGGAATTAAGCTTAAAGGTTTAATTCCTTTTTTCATGCCGTTTTTTGTATAATTAAAAGTATTCAGGAAACGCCTGAATTAATTAACTAATAGGGATGAAATAAACTTGAAAAAAAGAGTTATAGCAATAATATTGATGCTACTGACTTTAACGGGTTGTACTATAAAAAGTACTACGCCTAAGAAGGCTAAGTCGTCAGTTAAAACGGTTAAAGTCGATAAACAGCAATCTAAGGAAAAACAGGCTAAGTATCAAGTGATAGACCAAGTTTGGCGAATTCAACAAGATGGCGTTGATATTTATGGTCATATATATCTACCACAGGGTTTAGCTGGTAAGAAGAAAGCAGTAATTTTGGCTCACGGATTGGCAGGAAATTACCGTGATCTAACCAGTTATGCTAAATATTTAGCTAGTCGTGGCTATGTTGCCTATACTTTTGATTTTCCTGGTGGAGCTAAGAATGGTCAAAGTAGTGGTGTAGATCAATTAAAGATGTCAATTTTTACAGAAGAAAAGAATCTACAGCTGGTATTAAATACAATTAAAAATAGGACTGATGTTGACCATAAACAAGTGTCTTTGCTAGGCGAGAGTCAAGGTGGAGCAGTTGCCGCAATGCTCGCAAGTAAATATCCGCAAGAAGTAAAGTCATTGATTTTGCTTTACCCTGCCTTTTCGATCACTGATTATGCGCAAGCGGCTTTTAAATCAGAAAAACAAGTGCCAGACAAGCTCAACCTATTTGGCTTCACAATTGGTAAGGCCTATTTTGAAAACTTGTTCAAGTATAACTTGTTAAAAGAAGCAACTAAGTATCATGGTCCAGTTTTAATAATGCATGGTACAAGTGACATGATTATTCCAGATTCTTATTCAATTAAGGCTAATAAAAAATTTAAGCACTCGAAATTATACTTATTTAAGGGTGCAGGTCATGATTTTAAAGGTAAATATCATAGTCGAGCAGATACTTTAATTGATAAATTTTTGCAGAAAAATGGGAAATAAATAATGAAGAAGAAATACCTTGGTTTAGTGGCTTTATTAAGCCTATTGAGCGTTTTTGCTATTTGGGGTCAAAGCGTTAGAGCTGATGTTGATTATGATATTGATAATGTTAGAGCCATAGCAAGAGTTAATAAAGATGGTTCACTGACAATGCATCGAACAATTAAGTATTCATTTGATAGTGATGCTCGCGGCGTTTATTATAAGCAAAATCTGGCTGTAAAACAGAAGTTGAGCAACATTCAGGTTAAGGTCGATGGACAAAATATAAAGGCCGCAACAACGGGCAAAAATAATACGTATAAATTGCAAAAGCAGGGCAATTCTTATAATTTTAAGGTTTATCATCGAATTAAGGAAAATGATAAGGTTAAAGTTGAGTATTCTTATCTAATTCACCGGGCAATTACTAATTATCTTGATACAGCTGAGCTGAACTTTAAAATAGTTGGTAATGGTTGGGATACTGACTTAGATCATGTGCGTGCTGAAGTGATTTTTCCTGGGGCAGTTAAGGGGCTAAAAGCTTGGGCTCATGGGCCACTAAGTGGTTACACTCAGGTTTTGCCAAAAGAGGGCAAAATTATTATGACTGCTGATGATGTTGCAGGAGATAGTGGTGTCGAAGTACGTGCGATTTTTCCAACTACGGTAACTAGTGCTAATCAGAATATTGTTAAAGAAAATAAGAAAAGAGCAATTGAAAAACAAGAAGCAGCATTAGCAAAAGAAGCTAATCAGAAGCGTCAGCGTAAGCAGATGCTTAGTATAGGATTGATAATCATTTCAGTACTTGTCGGTTTTGTGGTGGTAATTAGAGGCTTTTTTATTAAAAAAGTTGGGGTTAAGCCAAAAATAGAGCGCGATTTAGTACATAATTATGAAATTCCAGATATATCACCTACTACTGCGCAAATTTTGGATAAAGCTGATAAACCAAATGTTAAAGCATTTGCAGCTTATTTGATGCAATTAGCTGGTAAAAATAAAATTAAGATCGAAAAATATCAAACTAAACATTTAAAGCGGACTAATTATCGAATTACTTTAGTAGATGATAGTGTTTTGACTGATGACCTGTTAGACTTTATTTTTAACAAAGTTGGTGATGGTAAGTCATTTACAACGAAAGATTTGCGGGATTATACTTCTAAAAAATTGGGTAGGCGTTTTGATAAATGGTGTGACGGGCAATATAAGCAAGTTGAGGATAAGGACTTGCTTGATAAAAAATATAAAAAGCAGCGTAGCAACTTCCGAACGGGGATGCTCATGGGAATGATTGCTAGCTTTGCGATCTGGGTAATTAGCTTAATGATGGCAAATAATATACCCAGTTTTGTGATAATAATTGGAATCATGATGATCGTCTTAGAAGTTGTTGCATTCATAGTGGGCAATTCTCGTTTAAGTATTTATACCCAAAAAGGTGCACTTGAGACAGATCAAGTTCGCGGCTTTAAGAAAATGCTAGACGATATTGGTCAATTCAAGATGAAAGACGTCGGTGATCTGATTTTATGGGAAGACATTATGCCGTATGCTGTAGCGTTTGGTCTATCCAAAAAGGTATTGAAGCAGCTTAAGATTGAATTTGCAGATGAATTAGATGCTGCACCAGTTCTGTTTTATAGTGGATTCTATAGTAGCAGTAGTGACAGTTTTGAGCATAGTTTTGAACGTAGCTTCTCTTCAGCCGTGTCTACTGGTTCATCTTCAGTTTCTGGAAGCTCAGGTGGATTTTCAGGTGGATCGTCTGGCGGCTTTGGTGGTGGCAGCGGCGGTGGTGCTTTTTAGTGAGAAATTTTTATACTATAATTAAACTAAAAAAGGAGGGTTAAATTATGCCATTTGTACATATTGAATTAATTAAAGGTCGCTCAGATGAGCAGATTACTAACTTAATGAAGGATGTTACTGAAGCAGTGCACAAGAATACTGGTGCGCCTAAGGAACACATTCATGTAATTATTAACGAATTAGGTAAGCATACTTATGGCCAAGGCGGCGAGTGGAGAGCTTAATAATTAGGAATTGTAGTAAAAGACGACTCGATTGTGAGTCGCCTTTTTATATAGTTAAATAGATAAACTTGTATTAGAGCCTTAAAGCTATGTGTGCATAAATGAATTATTTATTTAGAATCCCACGTAATATAATGATGTTGATGTCTAGATATTTACGAGGAGGATTTGCCCTAGCTGGAGCTGCAAAGCTATTGAACTTTATGCAGCGAGCTGATGAAATGGATGCCGCACAATATAATCGTCGTGCGAATAAGATTAATAAAATGCATTTATTACGAACAAACCAGGTGCCGTTTTTATCTATAACAAACGTAGCCAAATTTTGAATAAAAAGTCAGGTTGGGTTCCAATGGGCACAATCTTGCGTCGACCAAAAGGCCTTTATACCATTAAGGGTAAAAAGTACTATTACTTTGGTAAAGGATTGTTCTTCCCAAAGAGTGGGACAGAACCCTATAGAATTCCTAAAAAGCATATAAGTACAGCAGGTGAAAATTTCGCTAATTGGTTCAATTGGCTTAGAACTCGATAAATAGAAAAATTAGGAAGCAGGCAATATAAAGATTGTCTGCTTTTTGCGTAAAAAATTTAATCACTAAAACGATCAATCAATTAACACTACTTCATAAAAATTAGTATAATTATGTTCGTTACTATTAGTAAGTTATACAATAAAAGTGGTGAGAATAATGTATGATTATCGAAATAATATCAAAATAATTTTAAATAAAACTGAGGCTGATGATAAAAGTCTCGAAAATAGTTTAAGTGCGATTAAAGCTATCCTAAATATGGCCGAAGATAATACAGCTGAAAAATCTGAGACTAAATCAGTAACTCAACCTAAGAATAAAATTGCAAATACACAATCAATTGCACAAAGAAATGCAGATTTAAAGCAATTTAAGCAATTATTGATTGGGCTGACAGCCTTAATTGAGACTCCAGGTGATGAAAAAGCTAAAAAGAGTTCACTTGATGCTTTACACAAGTTGACGTTTGTTCCAGGCGTTGGCAAGCGCTATAGCAATGTTTTGGGTAAATTGGATCAGGCAATTCAAAAATCTAAGACAACTAAAGAAGCTGTTAACAAGAAAATTTTTGAAGAAGCAATGAAGTCCAAAGAGCAACCTAAGCGCGATTATCGTAAAGGACGCCGCTATACTGTTATTCGGGCTTTATCAGGCTGTAATTTGATTAATGATAGTGGTCAAATTGTTTACCGTATTAAAGAATCACAAATTCACTCTTTGAATTTAAAGAGTGGTGACATAGTTGAAGCTGTTGAAAATCGAGATAATCCAAATTATGAAGCAGAAGTCTTGCGCGTGGTGGGTTATCGCAAATTGCGCATGCGTGATTATGACCCAATCGAAGAATTCCGGTATGCTGTGGTCCGCGGCAAGGCCAATCAATTAGCTATCACTAGAAATATTAAGGGCGAAAAGTTGCGAATTCGCGGTAAGGATATCACGATTCCGGTTGATTCAAGTTATTATCAAGGTGAAAATATTCATGTTGAAGATGGTTCAATTGTAGATCTAGCTTGGTATACGGGTGATGTTCGCATTAAGAAAAATCCTGCTGAGGCAGTACAGATTCGTTGGATTTATCAAGTTGATCCGCCTAAGAAATCAGATCTGTCGTATCAAAAGAAAAATAAGTCAAAGAAAGAAGAAACAGAAGAGTTAACTAAACTCGACATGAATTTGCACTATCAGCGGGTGGGAATTGCGATTGGTGATAATCAAAATGAAGGAATATTAGAAGGGATTGTTTCGCGCTATAATGGGATCCCAATTCCAATAGATGCTTTTGAAGGCAAGAAGAAGGTAATGGAACGGCAAATCAAAGACTTAGATATTGTAATCTTGATGACAGCTTATGCTGCTCATGATGCTACTTGGAATATTCAGGAATTCGCTTCAAAGTATGGTGTTAAATTTGCCGTTTCTTCATCTAAAGGCTACCGCTCTTTTGAGCGAGCATTATATCGAGCTGAAAATGGTTTACCTGCTTATGAAGGAACGCAATCAATCGATTATAAAGAAGTTAAAAATAAATAATTTGTTAACATTATTTTGTTTGCTTGAGCTAACAAATGATTTTTCGTTAAAATAGTACTAACTAAAAGAAAGGACGCTTAATAATGAAAAACATTAAACAACGTTCCTGGATGAGATGGTTGGTATTCTTAGCAGGACTTGAAATAATCGCAATATCAATCAATCTTTTTTATGGACCGATTAATATTGCAGCTGGTGGCTCAACGGGTATTTCTATTCTAGTCGATGCGGTCTGGGGGATTAATCGATCAATTACAGTATTTGTAGTGAATGGCTTGATGCTGATTTTGGCGGCAATCTTTTTAGGCAAAAAGACTACCCAAAATATTGCATTAGGTAGTTTGCTCTTACCAGTTTTGATGGAAGTTACGCCTAGCTTTAAAGCAGTGAATAATGACCTACTAGCCGTAATTTATGGTGGTGCATTAATGGGACTTGGAGTTTCGCTACTTTATCGCGTTAATGCCTCAAGTGGTGGGACAACAATTCCGCCGATGATTCTGAAGAAATATTTTTATTTAAATCCTGCAACTACACTTTTATGCATTGATATGGTAATTATTTTCTTGAACATTTTTGTCGATGGTTGGAATGCTTTCTTCTTAGCAGCATTTTCTCAAGTGGTAACTGCCATTACGATGCGCTACGCGGAGACCGGTTTTGATAAAAAGTATCAAGTCAGAATTATGAGTAATTCAGATTTAAACCGAATTCAAGATATGCTTAAAGAAGATTATCAAGGCCTGACGATTTATGATGTTATAGGTGGATATAGCGACGAAAGCAAGCGTCAATTATTAATCGTAGTTGATCCACGTGAATATGGGCCACTTATTTCTAAAGTACATGAGATCGATCAGGATGCGTTTATCATTACCGAAAATGTTGCAAAAGTGCATGGCGGTCAATGGCGAATGTAAAAAAATAATTGATCTTAGTCTAAAAGCGTTGTATGATATAAGAGTTGTATTTGTGGAGACCTCCACATCTGCAACCGCACGGCTTGAGGTTAGAAGTCTTCTTATGTAAGAAGCACCCCAGTTCGGCGAGTCTAAGTATTTTTTTCGGAGGTGTACAAATGTACGCAATTATTAAGACCGGTGGTAAGCAATACAAAGTTGCAGAAGGCGATAGCGTATTTGTAGAAAAGCTTGATGCTGAAGAAGGTAGCTCAGTAACTTTTGACGAAGTTATCCTTGTTGCTAATGGCGATGACGTTAAGGTTGGTACTCCATTAGTAGATGGTGCTAAGGTAACTGCTAAAGTTGAAAAGCAAGGCAAGGAAAAGAAAGTTGTAACTTTCAAGTACAAGCCTAAGAAGCACTCACACAGCAAGTATGGTCACCGTCAACCTTACACTAAGGTTACAGTTGAAAAGATTGAAGCTTAATTCAGAGGTGAAATGAATATGAACATTTTAGGTATGAAATTATACGCTCACCACAAGGGTGGTGGTTCTACTGCCAACGGTCGTAACTCAGCTGGTCGTCGTTTAGGCGCCAAGGCTGGTGACGGTCAAACTATCCACGCAGGTACTATTATTTACCGTCAACGTGGTACTAAGATTCACCCAGGCAAGAACGTAGGTCAAGGTGGAGACGACACTTTATTTGCACTTGTTAACGGCGTTGTTAAATTTGAACGTCTTGGCAAGTACAAGAAGCAAGTTTCTGTATACCCAGCTGAAGAAGCTAAGTAATTCAGAGATTAACATGAAAAGGCGAGTAGCATAAGCCACCCGTCTTTTTTTATGGCTTTTTCCGCCCAGAAACATGTATAATTAAACCAATATCATACAAAAAGAGGGTCTCTGAGATGGAAAATAGGCAAGAATTATTATCCTTAATTAACCAGCGAATTGAGCATGTAACTGATTTAATTAAAGAAGCAAATGCAGATGCATTGATTATTTTTAATCAAGCTAATTATCGATATCTAACCAATTTTACAGGGGAAGAAGCACAATTAATTTTGACTGCTAGTGGCGAACGAGTACTTTTATCAGATTCTCGTTTTGCTGGACAGATTAAAGCACAAGCACCTGGCGAAATGGATGTTGTAATGAAACATTCTAGTGATTATGAAGAACTTACTAAGGCCTTGAAAAAAATGGACGTCAAGAGGGTCTTAGTTGAAGGTGAATTCGTTTCAGCGAGTGAATATGAAAAACTTAAGCAACTAAATCCAGAACTTGAATTTGTGATGGTTGAAGAATTGGTTGAACGAGTACGTAATATTAAAGATGATCTTGAAATTGCAGCATTGCGCAAAGCAATTGATATTTCAATGGAAAGCTTTAAAGGTATTTTGCCGATGATTAAGCCTGGCGTTAAAGAACGTGCAATTGGTGCTAAATTGGACTACCTATTTAAAGTTAATGGCGGCGATGGCCCTGATTTTGATACAATTGTAGCTTCCGGTGTGCGTTCGGCTTGGGCTCATGGCGTTGCTAGTGACAAAGAATTAGCCGAAGGCGATATGATTGTCATTGACTTTGGTAGTTTTTATCATGGCTATGCGGCCGATATTACTAGAACCGTTGCCTTAGGTGAAGTTGATGCTGAAATGCATAAGATTTATGATATTGTGCATGAAGCACAGCGCCGCGGCATTGCCGCGGCAGTTGCAGGTAATACTGGATATGATGTTGATAAAGCAGCACGTGATTATATTACAGAACAAGGTTACGGTCAGTATTTTGGACACGGTATCGGTCACGGCATTGGTCTTGAAATTCACGAATTGTGTCAACCAGCTTTACCTTTTAGAACTACTAAATTGGTCAATAATATGGTTCATACCGTAGAACCAGGAATCTACTTGCCAGACAAGGGCGGTGTTAGAATCGAAGACGATATTTTGGTCCATGATCAAACGCCTGAAGCTTTATCCACTTTGCCAAAGGATGAATTGATTTCCCTATAATAGCTATTTAATTTATCGTATTTATGGTAAAAAAGCTTCAAGATTGGTAAGATAATAATTGTAGAAATGAGGGACTTAATATGACAATGATTTCAGTAAACGAATTCAAGAATGGCTTGACTATTCAATACAACAACGATTTATGGCGCATTGTTGAATTCCAACACGTAAAACCAGGTAAGGGTAGTGCCTTTGTACGTTCAAAGCTTAAGAGTTTGAGAACTGGTGCTGTACAAGAATATACTTTCCGTTCAACTGCTAAGGTTGAAACTGCAGACATTCAAACTAAATCAATGCAATACTTGTACAATGATGGCTCAAGTTATGTATTCATGGATACTTCTACTTACGATCAATTAGCAATTCCAAATGAACAAATTGGCGATGAAGCTAATTACTTATTGGAAAACATGATTGTTAACGTAGTTATGCACGAAGGTGAAACTTTAGGTATCCAATTGCCTAACACGGTTGATTTGAAGGTTGCTAAGACTGAACCTAACATCAAGGGTGATACTTCATCAGGTGGTGGTAAGCCAGCTACTATGGAAACTGGTTTAGTAGTTAACGTACCATTCTTCATTAACGAAGGTGACGTTTTAACTATTAACACTGCTGATGGTACTTACGTATCACGTGCAAATAAGTAGTTTATTTGAGGTAACAAAATGGCAGATAGTTCAAAAATTCTTTTAAGTGGTGAAGAAAACAGCGAGCAAATTAAAATTGATCCAAGTGTTCTAGAAGTTATTTTGGGTATTGCTGCAGAAAAAGTTGATGGTGTTGCCGGAATGCGCGGCAGTTTGAAATCAGGCTTAAACTGGGTTTTCGGTCGTGAAGATCATGGTAAGGGCGTAAATATTAGTGTTGATGACGATAATAAGCTAATTGCTGATATTTATGTTTATCTTGAAAGCGGCGTTAACGTTCCTAAGGTTGCAATGACGTTGCAAAAGAAGTTGAAGGCACAATTATTGCAAATGACTGATCTTGAGCTGAAGGCAATCAACGTTCATGTTGTCGGTTTAGTTTTCCCAGAAGATGAGAATACTGACCAGACTACATCAGAGCTGTTTCCGGAGGACGAAGAAGAAAAATAATGAACCAACACGAAAGTCGAAAAGTTGCTATGCAAGCCGTTTATTTGGCTAATCAGGAGCCAGATTTAACTGCCGAAGAAGTTGAAGCAAAAGTCGTTGCAACGCTTAATTTAAAACAGCTTTCTGCCTATTCTAAGAAGTTAATCGAAGGCGTACTAGAAGATCGCAAAAATTTACAGTCTGAACTAACTAGTCATTTGAAAAAGGGCTGGCGTCTTGAACGTGTAAGTCAAACTGTGGTAGCTATCATGGAAGTCGCTTTGTTTGAAATCAATCATAGTGATGAGATTGATGCTAAGGCAGCAGTTAACGAAGCTTTAAATTTATGTGACGAATTTGCTGAGCCTAAAGAGAAACCATTTATTAATGGGATGTTAGCAAACTTTGTTAAATAGCGATGAATAGCCGGCAGTTTTGCCGGTTATTTTTTTACAAAAGGAGTACGGGCTTTATGGGAAAGATTCTTGATGGTAAAGCATTTGCAAATGAATTAGGGCAAAATCTTAAAGAAAAAGTTAAGAAATTAAAAGAAGAGGGAATAACGCCACATTTTTGCGTAATAAATATTGGGGATGATCCTGCTAGCAAGATTTATGTTCGAACAAAAAAGCGGCGGGCTGAAAAGATGGGAATTATCCAGGATATTTATCAAATGCCCGCTGATACTAAACAGGAAGAAGTTTTAGCATTAATTGATAAGCTAAATGCTGATCCTGAGATTAACGGCTTGATGGTACAGTTGCCAGCACCTGAACAGATTGATGCAGATGCCTTGTTAAAAAGGATTGACCCTAATAAGGATGTCGACGCCTTAACGCCTGCGAATATTGGTCAACTTTGGATGGAAAATCACTTTGTTGAACCGGCTACTGCAGAAGGCATTATTGCTTTATTGAAACATTATCAAATTACGCTGGCTGGTAAGAGAGTTGTAGTTATTGGTCGAAGCAATATCGTAGGCAAACCAGTAGCGGCATTAATGTTAGAGGAAAATGCTACTGTTACTGTTTGCCATTTGTATACTAAAAATCTGGCTGAAATTACACGACAAGCCGATATAGTAGTTTCAGCAACAGGACAAGCATTTTTGGTAACTGCAGATATGGTTAAAGATGGGGCAGTGGTCGTTGATGTGGGCATGAATCATGTTAATGGCAAATTAGTCGGAGACGTTGACTTTGATAATGTTAAAGAAAAAGCCAGCTATATTACTCCGGTTCCTGGCGGTGTAGGTCCTCTTACAGTACAATTCTTAATGGAAGCAGTTGTTAAATTGACTAGGAGACAAAATGGCCGAGAATAAATATTTAACGGTTACTGATTTAAATTATTATATTACGCAAAAATTTAAGAATGATCCTTACCTGCATAAGGTCTTCTTACAAGGTGAATTGTCCAACTTCCGTTATCGGCGTAATTCGCACCAGTATTTTTCACTAAAAGATGAAAAATCTAAAATTAATGTGGTGATGTTCCGTTCCTTCTTTGATAAGGTGAAATTTAAACCAGAAGAAGGAATGAAGGTTTATGTGGTTGGGTATGTCAGCGTGTATGGCCCACAAGGATCATATCAGTTCTATGCTGAACAAATGGAACCGGCAGGATTAGGTGCCTTATATGAGCAATTGAAGCAGTTGCAGGCCAAATTAGCCAAAGAAGGTCTGTTTGATCCAGAGCATAAGAAGAAGTTGCCTCATTTTCCTGATCGAATTGCAGTAGTTACTAGTGCTTCTGGGGCAGTTATTCACGATATTATGGTTACAGCTAATCGGCGTTTCCCGCATGCTGAGATTGATTTGTATCCTGCGCAAGTCCAGGGTGATACTGCAGCGGATTCATTAGTGAGAGCAATGCGCCAGATTGCCGCTCAAGGCGACAAGTATGATGTCATGATCATCGGTCGTGGTGGTGGCTCACTAGAAGATTTGTGGCCATTCAATGAAGAAGAGGTTGTGCGGCAAGTTTACGCAATGCAGATGCCAGTAATTTCTTCAGTTGGTCATGAAACGGATACTACCTTGTGTGATTTGGTGGCCGATGCGCGTGCAGCAACACCAACTGCTGCAGCAGAATATGCTACGCCTAATACATTGGACAAAATTGCGCATATTAAGCAATTAACCAGCCAGTTGGTAGCTAGCATGCAAAATATTATTCGTTCGAAACGTGAGCGCTTAAGTCGGGTGCAGAATTCTGTCATCCTGCGCGAGCCGACTAGACTGTATGATCAGCAGATTCAACAAGTTGATCAATTAAAACAAAGGCTGCAAAATAGTATGCAAAATCGGTTGACCCATTCTGTCCAAGGTTATCAACTGTTGAAGCAGCGTTTGTTTAGCGTTAGTCCAGATAAGAGAATCGGCCAGATGCAGCAACAAGAGCATTTTTTACAGCAACGACTGATTGATAATATGCAGCACTATTTGAAAAATAAACGCAATAGTTTTACCCAAGTAATGCAGCAGTTGGATGACTATAGCCCTTTGAAGACGCTAGAGCGAGGTTTTGTTTATTCAACTGATGAACAAGGGAAAACCATTAGTTCTGTGAAACAAGTTCAAAAGGATGATCATTTGCGATTGCATTTTAAAGATGGACAAGTTGACGCAGTGGTTACAAAGGTAAAGGAAGAACAAAATGGCAGTGAAGAAAAATAATTTTGAAGAACAATTAACTAATTTGGAACAAATCGTGCAAAATTTGGAAAACGGAAATGTTCCGTTGGAAGATGCCCTAAAAGAATTTCAGGAGGGCGTAAAGATTAGCCGTGATTTAGAAAAGAAGCTCAACAGTGCTGAAGAAACTGTGGCTAAGTTGATTGATAGTGACGGCACAGAACACAAATTAGATCCAAATAACGCATCAGCACCAGAGGAATAAATATGACAGCATTTACTTATTTTAAAGATGAATGGACCCCAGTAATTGATGATTATCTGGCTAAGCATTTGGCTAGTGAGGTTGAAGATCAAAAGATCAGTCAGATTATGGCCTACTCAGTGATGGCTGGCGGCAAGCGCTTGCGTCCGTTATTGTTTTTAGCTACGTTAAATGCTTTAGGCAGAAAGATTGAAGAACCTGAAATTAGGATTGCCTGCGGGATTGAACTGATTCACACTTATTCCTTGATTCATGATGACCTGCCTGCCATGGATAACGATGACTATCGGCGCGGTAAGCTGACTAGCCACAAAAAATGGGGCGAGGCTGAGGCAATTTTAGCTGGGGATGCGCTCTTGCCGATGGGAATTCAATGGATTGCGGAAGGCAGTAAGTCGGCGAAATTGGTAGATTTAATTACCAAAGCAGTTGGCCCTAATGGGATGGTTGGCGGTCAATATTTGGATATTGATTCAACTAACAATGCTAGTGTTGCGGGTGATGCCAAGTTTATCAATAAGATGGAATGGCTGAAGACCGGTTGCTTAATTCAGGCTAGCGTTGAGATGGCTGCAGTTTATGCAGGAGCTAGTGATATTGAACAGGTAAAATTAGTCGATTTTGCCAAAATTTTTGGTCGTTCATACCAAATCTATGACGACTTGGTTGATGTCGTTGAAACTAGTGCAGAAGCTGGTAAGGCAACCCACAAAGATCAAGCTGAAGGTAAAAACAATACTTTGACTTTATTGGGAATTGACCAAAGCCGCAAAGAATTAACTGATTTGATCAAGCAGGCACAAGATGATTTGCATGGGCTCAAAGGCGAAGTACTTGCTGGCTTCTTAGATCTTTATCAAAAGGTGTTATAAATGGCAAAACAAAGAGCAGATATTTTATTAGCAGAACAAGGAATTTTTCATTCTCGTTCAGCTGCCCAAAGAGCGATTATGGCGGGGCTGGTTTCTGATCACAATCATCAACGAATTGATAAGAGCGGGACTAAGTTTCCTGAAGGGGAAAAGTTTTACGTGAAAGATGATGGTAAGAAATATGTTTCGCGTGGCGGCTTTAAACTGGAAAAAGCTCTTAAGGTCTTTGACATTGATTTAACAAATAAAATTTGTTTAGATATTGGTGCATCAACTGGCGGTTTTACTGATGTTGCTTTACAAAACGGTGCTCAGATGGTCTATGCCTTGGATGTTGGCTACAACCAGTTAGCTTGGCAATTGCGGGACGACCCGCGTGTAGTGGTGATGGAAAAGCAGAATTTCCGCTATTCGAAGCCGGAAGATTTTGATCAAGGACTGCCAGATTTTGCAATGACCGATGTGTCCTTTATCTCGTTAGATTTGATCATGGCACCGATGTATGCAATTTTGAAGAATCAATGTGATGCCGTTTGTTTGATTAAACCACAATTTGAAGCTGGCCCTGAGAATGTCGGTAAACACGGTATTGTTCATGATCATGAAGTGCACAAGGCGGTAATCGAGCACACCATGCAAAAGGCATTGGAGATCGGCTTCAATGTTTTAGGCGTTGATTATTCACCAATTAAAGGTGGCAAAGGCAATATTGAATTCTTGATTCATTTACAAAAAGACGAAGCAAATGGTGGCCGCAACTTATGGCAAGGGAGCCCAGCTGAAGTGGTTGAGCGCGCCGTAAGTGGTCTATAGGAGTGAAGCTATGCTAGTTGAGCTAGATATCAAAAACTTTGCAATTATTAAAAGCTTAAAGGTTCGTTTTCAAGAAAAAATGACGGTAATCATCGGTGAAACTGGTGCTGGTAAGTCAATTATTATTGATGCTGTTTCATTACTGATGGGTGGTCGCGGTCAAAAAGAAATGATTCGTTCGGGTGAGTCCAAGGCGATTATTACTGGCTTGTTTGAATTGGATGATCAAAAAGAAAAGATCGCGGAATTGTGTGATCAATATGGTTTGCCGCACGATGACGATCAGCTGGTGATTAGTCGTGAATTAGCTGTCAAGGGCAGAAATGTAGTCCGGATTAACGGGCAATTGACGACGATTAATGTTTTGCGCGAGATTGGTAGCTATTTGGTTGATATTCACGGCCAGCATGATCAGCAAATTTTGATGGATCAGGACCGGCAGATTGACCTAGTTGATAATTATGCCCCTGCTTCTTTTAAGGCAGATTTAGCCACTTATCAAACTGATTATGCTCAATGGCAAAAGCTAACCAGTCAATTGCGGCACCTGCGTCAAGATGCCCAAGAATTAGCTCAGAAGCAAGATATTCTGCAGTTTCAGAATAATGAATTGGAAGCAGCCGACCTTGAGGATCCACAAGAAGATGAGAAACTTGAGGAAGAATATAACGAACTAAATAATTATCAAAAAATTGCGGATACGGCGAATTACTTCATGCAATTGTATGATGACGATGAGCATGGAATTGCGACTTTATTGGGGGATGCCCAGAATGCTGCAACTGATTTAACTGAATTTGGTTCAAAATTTAAGGATTTTGCTAAGACAGTTGATGATGGAGTTTATGCTTTAAATGATGCCCGTAGTGAATTGTCTAACTTGATGGATGCGATGGACTTCGATGAGGAACGTTTCCAATATGTAACTAATCGGTTAGATACTCTAAATTCATTGAAGAAAAAATATGGTCCGACCTTGGCTGATGTGTTTGCTTTTTATGAGAAAGTACAAAAAGAACTCAGTCAGTTTGAGACTGGTGGTCTTGATGAAGAAAAGCTGCAGGCAGAGGTAGCCAAGATTGAAGAAAAATTGACTAAAGAAGCCCGTAGCTTGCACTTGATTCGCGAGAAAGTTGCCCATTCACTAGAAGAGCAAATCAAGCAAGAACTGGCTGATCTTTATATGGAAAAAGCGCGTTTTTCTATTAACTTTGATGAGACGAAGACCTTTACTGACAAAGGGACTGACGCTATCGTCTTCTTGATTGCGCCTAATCCAGGTGAAGACTTGATGCCGTTAGTTAAAATTGTTTCTGGTGGTGAACAATCAAGATTGATCTTAGCTTTGAAGGCAATCTTCAGCCGAGTTGAACCAGTGGGTACCATGATTTTTGACGAAATTGATACGGGAGTTTCTGGCCGAGTATCGGCTGCTATCGGGAAAAAGATGCACTCAATCGGTCGCAACAAGCAGGTAATTGCAATTACGCACTCACCGCAAGTGGCTGCCGCGGGTGATCAACGCTACTTGGTAGCTAAGCAAGTAAAAGATGGTTCAACCTTTACTCAAATAGGCCCACTTAGCAAGGAAGAAACCATTACAGCGATTGCACAGATGATGGCTGGACAAGATGTAACCGATGCAGCAAAGAAGAATGCTGCAGATTTGATTAAGAGTATTAAAGATGACTAGTATTAGTAAATTTTGGCGTGATTTTTGTGTAGAACATCAAGTAAGTCCTACAGCATTAGAAGGTGCTTTTGCTTTTGGAGCTAATAGCCGGGATGCAGATATTCTTAGTGATTTGGTCAAAAGTGGAATTAAGACGGCAACGACTAGCCTGTATTCTGCGCAAGAAGATGTACCGGTTGTAGGGATGTACGCAATTGTTTTAAATGGACGAAATGAACCAGTTTGTGTGATTCAAAATAAGACTGTTGAGATTATGCCATTTAAAAATGTCTCAGCTGAGCATGCCTATTTAGAAGGCGAGGGCGATCGCTCATATGAATCTTGGCGTAAAGTACACGAGAAATTTTTTGCGCGCGAATGTCAAGAACTGGGACGAGAGTTCACAGATGAAACTGAAGTAGTGTGTGAGACATTCGAGAAAATAATTTAGTAAAGGAGCAGACGATTTTGTCTGTTTTTTTGTATGCAAAGAGAAAACTTGAAAAAGAAACAATTTTAGTGCAAACTAGATATATTACAAGTTAAGAGGAGTTCAGCATGGCAGATAAAGGTTTATTACTTGTGCTTTCTGGTCCTTCCGGCGTTGGTAAAGGAACTGTTAAAAGCGCGATTGTTGAAAACAAAGTCTTTCCATTTGAATATTCAGTTTCAATGACTACGCGTCAACCGCGACCAGGTGAGGTTAATGGCCAAGATTATTTTTTTGTTAGTGAAGATCGCTTTCAAGAGGCTATTAAAAATGGTGAGTTGTTAGAATATAATAAATATGTCGGTCACTATTATGGTACACCTCTTGCACCAGTGAAGAAGATGCTTCATGATGGCAAAGATGTTTTACTTGAGATTGATGTTAATGGGGCACAAAAAGTACGTGAAAAGATGCCCGATGGCGTGTTTATCTTTTTAACCCCACCAGATCTACATACGTTACATTTGCGTTTGGAACACCGTGGCACCGAGTCAGAAGATGTAATTCGTGGTCGAATTAAGCAAGCGCGCAATGAAATTTTGGAGATGGAAGACTATGATTATGCAGTAGTTAATGATACAGTAGCTAATGCAGTTGATCATATTAAAGCGATCGTCGATGCAGAACATGTCAGTGTTAAACGTGTAATTGATGACTATCGTAAGATGGTCAAGGAGGATTAATTATTATGAGAATTACTTACCCATCAATTGATAAATTATTGTCACGTGTTGATTCACGCTATTCATTATCTGTTCTTGCCGCTAAGAGAGCACATGAACTTGAAGCTGGTGATCCACCAACTTTGGAACATTTTAAGTGTGATAAGGCTGTTGGTAAGGCACTTGAAGAAATTGCTGCTGGTAAAGTTACTGTTGACCCAGCTCATGCCGAGGTTAACCTCGAAGATTAATTTATTGACCTTCATCCTTTGGGGTGAAGGTCTTTTTTACAGGTGATTAAATGATTGCTCAGGTTATTGTTGATGTAGCTGCACGGCAAACAGACCGTATTTTTGAATATCATATTCCAACAGAATTAGAAAAGGATATTGCGATTGGATCAAGAGTAGTTGTTCCGTTTGGTCCTCGTAAAGTGCAAGGTTTTGTGGTGGGGATCACTGATCAAAGTGAATTTAAAGGTAAACTTAAGGATTTGCTAGTTGTGGTAGATGAGATGCCACCGCTTACGCCAGAGTTGGTAAAGTTATCTGCTGATTTAGCAAAAAATATTTTTTCTTACCGAATTAAAATTTTACAAGCGATGCTACCTTGGGTAATGCGAGCAAATTATCGCAAATTGTTAGTGCCAGCTAATGATAGAGCTGCCAAAATGCCGCTGTTTCAGGGTGATCCAATTGATTTAAATAAAATTACGGATCTGGCGGAGATTAAGCAATTCCGCAAATTATTGCAAGATGATCAAGCAAAGATTGAGTATGTGGTAGAAAATCGAGCCAAGAAGAAAAAAGAAAATCAATATGAACTAGCATTAAAAAAAGAGGAATATCCCAAAATTTACAATACTTTACGTCAAAATGCGGTAAAGCAAAAAAAGTTATTGATGGATATCATTGATAATGCAGCGGATTATCCCAAAAGCCAAAGCCAGCTAGAAAAACAGCTTGGATTGACGGCGGCGAGTTTGAATTCTGCGATTACCAAAGGTTGGTTGAATAAAAAAAGTGTTGAGGTTTATCGCGATCCGTTATCCGGATTTGATGACGGAGAACATAAAACAGCGGTTACCTTAAATGGTGAGCAGCAAGGTGCTTTGAACCAGATCACCCAAGCAATTGAACAGCGCCAGGCTGAGACTTTTTTGTTGGAAGGGATTACTGGTAGCGGGAAGACTGAAGTGTATTTACACGCTATTAGCAAGGCTCTTAAACAGGGGCGAAATGCATTAATGCTGGTGCCAGAAATTTCCTTGACGCCGCAAATGGTTCGTCAGGTTAAGGCACGTTTTGGTCAAGAGGTAGCCGTTTTACATAGTGCCCTATCTGAGGGAGAAAAATATGATGAGTGGCGCCGAATTCGTCGTGGCGAGACTAAGGTGGTCGTTGGCGCTCGGAGTGCAGTTTTTGCTCCACTAGATAATATTGGTTTAATCGTGATCGATGAGGAACATGAGTCTTCATATAAGCAAGAAACCGATCCACGTTATAATGCACGTGATGTGGCTATTTGGCGTAGTAAATTTCATAATTGTCCGTTGGTTTTAGGAAGTGCAACACCATCGTTGAGTAGCCGTGCACGCGCCCAAAAAAATGTCTATCATCTTTTACGGTTAACTGAAAGGGCTAATCAAAAGAAATTGCCTAAAGTTAATTTGATTGATCTAAAGCACGTGCAGTTTGCTGGTGGTCAATTTGATTTATCTGTTGAGCTAGTAGATGCAATAAAAAAGCGTTTGGCAAAAAAAGAGCAGGTTATTTTAATGCTCAATCGACGTGGTTTTGCTAATTTTATGCTTTGCCGTGAATGTGGTTTTGTATTAAAATGTCCTAACTGTGATGTTTCTTTAAATTTGCATAAGGATACTAACAGTATGCAATGTCACTATTGTGGTCATACTGAGCCAGTGCCCACACGTTGTCCTAATTGCCAAAGCTCGCAAATTCGTTTTTTAGGTGCAGGTACACAGAAGGTACAAGAAGAATTAGAAGAGCTTCTGCCTGGTGCACGAATCTTGCGGATGGACGTTGATACAACTAGAAGAAAGGGTAGCTATAAGAAAATTCTAGATGCCTTTGGTGCTCATGAAGCTGATATTTTGTTAGGTACGCAAATGATTGCTAAAGGATTAGATTTCCCTAATGTAACTTTAGTTGGAGTAATCAATGCCGATACAGGATTATGGCTTTCTGACTATAATGCTTCTGAAAAGACTTTTGAATTATTAACTCAGGTAGCTGGCCGTGCAGGTCGTGCTGATAAGGAAGGAGAAGTCTTAATTCAAACTTATAATCCAGAGCATTATGCTATTCAACTAGCTCAAACTCAGGACTACGAACGATTTTATGGCTATGAGATGAATATGCGGCATGCTGGTAACTATCCACCATATTTTTATACCGTGCTGATTTCCATTGCTGCTAAAAAAGAACAGAATGCAGCTCGTGAGGCTTTTAGGATTAAGAGGTATTTGAATGAGCACTTGCATGAGCCAACGATTATTTTGGGACCAACGCCAAGTGCAATTTCTCGTGTAAAAAATCAATATTATTATCAAATACTGGTAAAATATAAAAAAGAACCAAATTTAAATGAATTATTACACCATGTTCAAGATTCCGCACAGGAAGCTAAGAAATATGGTTTAAGTATTTTTATTGATAATGAACCAGAGAGAATTATGTAAGGGGATGCTTTAATGACATCAATAATATTTATGGGAACACCGGAATTTTCAGTTCCAGTACTTGAAGGGTTAATTGATGAAGGCTATGAGATTAAAGCCGTGGTCACTCAACCTGATAAAAAGGTAGGACGTAAGCAGAAAATTACTAAGTCACCAGCCAAGATCGCAGCAGAAAAGCATGATTTGCCAATCTTTCAACCGGTTAAGTTGTCTGGATCAGACGAAATGCAGAAATTAATTGATATGCATGCAGATTTGATTGTAACTGCAGCATATGGGCAATTTTTACCAACTAAGTTTTTGAATTCGGTTAAAATTGCGGCAGTTAATGTTCACGGCTCACTTTTGCCTAAATACCGTGGCGGTGCACCAATTCAATATTCACTAATTAACGGTGATAAAGAAACTGGAATTACCATTATGGAAATGGTTAAGAAGATGGATGCTGGTGATATTTATGCTCAAGAAGCAATTAAGATTGAGCCTGATGATAACGCTGGCACTTTATTTAGTAAATTATCAATTGTTGGGCGGGACTTATTGCTTAAGACTTTACCAGCAATTATTGATGGCTCAATTAAAAAGGTTCCACAGGATCCAGAAAAGGTCGTCTTTTCACCTAACATCACTAAAGAACAAGAAAAGCTTAATGTTGATATGACAGCAGAAGAGGCCAACGATATGATTCGTGCTTTGAATCCAGATCCTGGTGCTTATTTGATGATTGAAGGCAAACGTTTCAAGATCTGGAAGGCAGAAGTTGCATCTGATTCATCAAGTTTAAATGCCGGCTCTGTTGTTGCTAACAAAGGACATTTTGCCATTAGTTTTGCTGATAATTCAGTACTTAACTTACTTGAAGTTCAACCAAGTGGCAAAAAGAGAATGGACATCAAGAGCTTTTTAAATGGTCAAGGTAGTAAGTTTGTCCCAGGTGAAGAAATTGTCGATCGATAAGAGTGCACGTGCAGTCAGCTTAGAGACATTGATCAAGGTCTTAGATCAAGGCTCCTATTCTAATATTAGTTTGAATAACAGCTTAAAGCACTCTAACTTGTCAATTGCAGACCAAAATTTAGCTACTAATATTGTTTATGGCACGATTCAGTATCGATTGTTTTTAGAATATCAGTTAAAAGGCTTAGTTAGGACAAAACTGACCGAAAAATATATTAAGCCATTATTGTTAATGTCACTTTACCAGTTGATTTTTTTGGATAAAGTGCCTGATCGTGCTGTACTTGATGAGGCTAATAAACTTGCTAAGCAATATGGCAAGCGACATTCAGCTGGCTTTCGGTTGGTAAATGGGATTTTGCGTTCGTTTACTAGGCGCGGGGTGATTTTACCAGCTGAAAATAATCCAGTTAAATATTTAAGTGTCAAAGAAAGCGTACCTGAATGGTTAGTTCAATATTTAATTGATAACTGGGGCCTAGACAAAGCAAAATCAGTTTTAAACAGTATTAATGAGCCAGCTAAAAACAGTGTACGTATTTCAAAGTTGGCAGATAAAGAGCAAGTTTTTGCCCAGTTAGAGCGGGATAACTATCAACCACAATGGTCTAAGTTATCAAGCGATGATGTGATTTTGAGTCACGGTGGCATTAGCGAAAGTGATTTGTTTGAAGAAGGCAAGTTAACAATTCAAGATGAGGCTGCCAGTTTAGTTGTAGAGGCTTTTGACTTTGAACAAGATGAGCATGTGCTTGATGCTTGTTCTGCTCCCGGTGGGAAAACCGTGCAAATTGCCGAAAGCATTGTTAATGGTGATGTGACTGCCTTAGATATTCATGATAAAAAATTACGTTTAGTACGAGATAATGCCCAGAGAATGCACGTTGCAAATAAGGTAAAGACTAAGGCATGTGATGCACGTAAGGCTACAGAGATTTTTGCGGCGGGTGAATTTACAAAAATTTTAGTCGATGCCCCTTGTTCTGGGCTTGGATTATTGCGTCGTAAGCCTGAAATTCGCTATACTAAGAGACAACGGGACTTACAAAATTTACAAAAAATTCAATTGGCAATCTTAACTGCAGTAAGTTCACTCTTAAAAAAGAATGGCGAGTTGGTTTATTCAACTTGCTCAATTTCAATGGAAGAAAATGAAGAGGTAGTTAAGAAGTTTTTGCAAGCACATCCTGACTTTGAACTAGTTCCATTTAAGTTAACTAAACTTGAATCAAAGACAGGGATGTTGAAAATAATGCCTGATCTAGATGGCAATGATGGATTTTTCATTGCTAAATTTAAGTTACGAGGTTAGATTTTTGATTGAAACAGCATACGCTTCGAGTATTGGTAAGGTACGGAAAAGCAATCAAGATTTTGTAAAAGTTTTTAAAAATCAAAAGGGAATTGTCTTAGCAATTGTCTGTGATGGTATGGGCGGCCATCAAGGTGGTGACGTTGCTTCAACAATGGCAGTCACCCATTTAGGACATAATTTTAGTATGACTGACTTTGCAGATGCTAATCTTGCTCATAAATGGCTTGATGTGCAATTAAATTCTGAAAATGAAACAATTTTAAAGACTGCTGATAAGTTTCCTGACTTAAATGGAATGGGGACAACGATTGTATTGGCGTTTGCATTTGATAAAAATGCCTTAATTGCTCATTTAGGTGATTCTCGGGCTTATAGTTATTCTGAAGGTAAATTTGTCCAATTAACTGAAGATCATTCTTTGGTTAACGAATTAGTTAAGATGGGTCAGATTACTAAAGAACAAGCTAAACACCATCCCCAGAAAAATATTATTACGCAAGCATTAGGCGTCTCAAGTACGATTGATCCTGAATTTGATGAGATCAAGATGGGGGGAAACGACATTATTTTGCTCTGTACTGATGGCCTAACCAATTCACTTAGCGATCCACAAATCCAACAAATTTTGGCAACTAAGGAGCTTAGCTTAAGAGAACGTTGTAATAAATTGATTAGTGAGGCCAATCGATTAGGTGGTGGTGATAATATTACTGTCTGTCTAATTTGGAACAAGGAGGACGAGAGCAGTGATCGATAAAGGTTATCTGCTTGGGGAACGTTACCGCATCATCGATACCTTAGGTGAAGGCGGAATGGCCAATGTCTATCTAGCGGAAGATATTATCCTGCAACGTAAGGTGGCAGTTAAAATTTTACGCCTTGATTTGCAGAATGAACCGCAAACCCAAGCTCGTTTTCAAAGAGAGGCATTAGCTACAAGTGAATTAAGTCATCCTAATATTGTTTCTGTACTTGATGTAGGTACCGATCATGGTTTGCCATACATGGTAATGGAGTATGTTGATGGTCCTAATCTAAAAGAATATATTCAAAAAAATTCACCTTTGGATTTAAATGAAATTATTCGAATTATGGATCAGATATTGAGTGCAGTTGCATTAGCTCATAAGCACAATGTTATTCATCGTGATCTAAAACCACAAAATATTTTGATGGATAAGCGCGGCAATATTAAAATAGCTGATTTCGGAATTGCCGTTGCTTTGAATCAAAGCTCGATTACACAAACTAATTCAGTAATGGGCTCAGTTCATTATATGTCTCCTGAGCAAACGCGTGGCGGAATGGTTACTAAACAATCTGACATCTATTCCTTGGGAATAATTTTATATGAATTGATCACAGGAACTGTTCCGTTTAACGGTGATACACCAGTGGCAATTGCACTGAAGCATGCGCAAGAACCAATTCCTTCAATTCGCAAGAAAGATTCAAGTGTACCACAAGCGCTGGAAAATGTTGTTTTAAAGGCAACCGCGAAAGATCCACGAGATAGATATGCTACAGCTCAGGAAATGAAAGCAGATTTGGATAGTAGCTTGGATCCTGAACGGGCAGATGAACCGGTTTTTGTACCATATCATGGTAATAACGATGATAAAACAATTGTATTGCCTGGATTTAAGCCACAAAAGGAAGAAAAAGAAGTGGTGGAGCCAGCAAAAACCGAATCAGTAGAATCAAGCAAGCCAGTAAAGAAAAAGACTTTTTTACAGAATGTCAAAAGTCACAAATGGTGGTGGCTGATCTCAATTATTGCCGCGGGTTTAATCATTTTTATGATGATTTTCGCTTTAAGTGGTACTGGAAATAAACGACAGGATGTTAATATTCCTGATGTAACTAATATTGCAGAAAAAGCAGCTGAGAGTAAACTTGAAGCAGCAGGCTTACAGGTTGGAAAAATTATTAGGCGACAATCAGATGATATAAAAAAAGGCCGGGTTATTGCGACAAAACCAACTGCAGGCAATAGTCTAGAGCGGGGAAAGAGCGTTGATTTAATTGTTTCCAGCGGTTCTAGCATGGTTAAAGTTCCTGATATGGTTGGGAAGAACTATGCCGAAGCGGCAGAAAAATTAGAAAATATGGGCTTTGATGTAGTTAGAGAGGACCAATATTCTAATAAAGTTGACGAAAATCAAGTTATTTCTCAAAGCATTGCTGCAGGTGTAGAGGTTAAGCCGACCCAGACTACAATTACGTTGATAGTTTCACGTGGCAAGCAGGCTAGATCACATTCAAATATGGTTACCTTGAAAGACTTAAGTAATTATTCTTTGAAGAGTGCTCAAGACTATGCCAAAGAACATGGCCTGACTTTACAAATCAATCAAGAATATTCTGATGATGTTGAGAAGGGCTTAGTAATTTCGATGGAGCCAGGTCCGGGTACTAAGGTTGAGCGTGGTTCAACTGTTACCATCAAGGTCTCGAAAGGTCCAAAGGAAGACAAGGAAACTACTGTAACTAAGACCTTTACCGTTGACTATGTTGGTGATGATCTTTCTAAGAGTGAGAAGCCTGATAATGATAAAGGAAGCAATAACTCTGAGTCAGAATCCGTTAATGGCAAGGGTGATCATGTCCAGATCTATATTAAGGATGATGATCATTCCTTGAACAATATTTATCGTGACTTGTATATTAAGCATGATATGAGTTTCTCGATTCCATTTAACATTAGAGAAGGTAGTGGACAATTAAAGGTTGTTCGCAATGGCGATACAGTTTTGAATGAAAAGGTGACTAAATAAATGAAACTAGCGCAAGGAACCGTCGTTGGTTTGATTGCTGGTTATTATGATGTAGAAACCGCTGCGGGTATCGTGAGAACGCGTGCTCGCGGCGTTTTTCGTCAAAAAAAGCAAAAACCGGCAGTTGGCGATCATGTGGAAATTCAGATAGATGATAAAGGAATGAGCTATCTGGTGAAAATTTTGCCGCGGATTAATCGAATTGGGCGACCAGCAGTTGCTAATGTAAGTCATGTTTTGTTAGTAATTTCTGCAGTAGAACCGGATTTTTCTGTAGAGCTGTTAGATCGTTTTTTGACTTTCTTTTCTTGGCAAAAAGTTGGTGTAACAATTTACTTGTCTAAAGCAGATTTGCTATCAGAAGCAAAGTTAAACACAATCAAGCAAGCTTTAGCATATTATCAAAAAATAGGTTATCTTGTTTTCACTGATTATCATGAAATGCAAATTCAGATTCCTAAAATGATTGAAAAAAATCAAATTTGGACTTTAGCAGGACAGTCAGGTGCTGGTAAGTCAACTTTGCTTAACCATTTAAAAAAAGATGCTAATCAAGCGACTGGTGCGATCTCAACTAGCTTGAATCGTGGGAAACATACTACTAGAAAGGTCGAACTTTTTAAGTTAGGCGCGGGCTTTTTAGCAGATACGCCAGGTTTTTCGTCAATTGATTTGACACCAATCAAGTTGAATGAGTTATGTAATTACTTTGTTGAGTTTAAAAAGGCAAGTATTCACTGTAAGTTCCGCGGATGTCAGCATTTGCAGGAGCCAGGCTGTGAAGTAAAGAAGTTACTTGAAGCCGGAGAAATTCTGGCAAGTAGATATGAAGATTATTTGGCTATGCGGACTGAGATTAGTGAAGGTCGCATACCGGAATATTTAAAATAGAGGTAATAGCTGATGATGATTGCACCCTCAATTTTGAACGCAAATAATATTGATCTTAAAAATGATATTGAAAATGCAGTCCAGGCCGGAATTAGCCGTTTTCATATTGATATTATGGATGGACATTTTGTGCCTAATTTATCTTTTGGACCGCAACTAATCAAAGATTTCAAGCGTGAATTTCCGATGACAGATGCTGAAATTCACTTAATGAGTGATGCCCCAGATAAGTTGGTACCAGCTTTTGTTAGTGCAGGAGCAGATTTGGTCGAACTACACTATGAAGCAATGGACAAGCCTAAGTTATATTATTGGTTCGATTATTTAGCTTCTAATGGCGTTGATGCTGCTTTGGCAATTAGTCCAGATACACCAGTTGAAGTGGTTGAACCGTATTTGCCATTACTGAAACAAGTATTAGTAATGACGGTCAAGCCGGGATTTGGTGGACAGAGTTTTCTTCCTGAATCAGTTAGTCGAATTAAGTCAGTTAGAGAGATTGTCGGCTCTGATTTTGATATTGAGGTCGACGGCGGTATTAATGATCAGACTATTAAATTAGCTGAAAATGCTGGCGCTAATATATTTGTTGTTGGTTCATACTTGTATGAAAATGGTGATGTTGGCAGTCAAGTACATAAATTAGAAAAGATTATTAAGTAATGAAAGCATATGCATTGTTGGGCGGTCCAACTGAATTGTGGCCTGAAGATATTGAAGAAAAGCTGGCTCAAGCTGATTTAGTTATTGGGGTTGATCGTGGTGCCTTGTTTTTAGAAGAACTGGGAATAATACCTGATGTGGCAGTAGGTGACTTTGATTCTTTACACGAAAATGACTTAAGCCAAATAGAAAGTAATGTTCAAGACATTCGTTATTCTAATCCTGTCAAGGATTGGACTGATTCTGAGCTAATGTTGCAGATTGCTTTTGAAGATTATCATGTGGATGAATTAGTGATTTTTGGTGCTACAGGTGGAAGATTGGATCATTTTTTGATCAATCTATTAGTGTTGCTAAATCCTGAAATGAGATTATATGCGAAAAAAGTAACGTTGATTGACCAACAAAATCTAATTTGCTTTTTTAATGCAGGCACGCATGTTGTTGAAAAAAGAAAAAATTACTCTTATATTGGTTTTGCAGCTTTAACAGCAATCGAAGATTTTAATATTATTGGTGCAAGATATGAGTTGAAGCACTATTCTGGAAACTATCCTCGTGTTTTTTCATCAAATGAATTTTTGCCTAATAGTAATGAATTCAGGATTAGCTTGCAAAATGGTATGATTGCAGCAATTTATTCTAAAGATATTAATCGTTTTCATGATTTATAGGTTAAAATAGAACTATAGAAAAGAAACAAGGGAATTCAAATGAAATATATTGACTTTGAAAAAGATATTGCTGGTTTCGAAAACGGTCGCTACGAAGCAAGACTTGACCGTGCAAAATAAAATGTAGAAGACTACATGCATAAGAACCACGTTCACATTTTTGATAAAAAGAAGAAGGAAGTAGCTACTATCCAATGGCTTAGTTAGAAATGTAACTTATCAAGATTTGGGCTTGCCAACTAAGTTGGATGAAATGATTACTGAGTATGCATACACGCCAATTGATGAAAGAATGGCCGACGAAATTCCTGATGACGATAAGCATCACAATATTATGAAGTAAAGTAAAACGGTAAGAAGACAAAATAAAATGGTCTTCTTACCGTTTTTTATATAAATCATTAAAATAAGTAAAAAAATAAGCTTGCAAGATCAGTGATCTAACAAGCTCTTGGTCTATTAGGCACGAGTAACTTTACCAGACTTTAAAGCCTTGGTTGAAACCCATACGCGCTTTGGCTTACCGTCAACAAGAATGCGAACTTTTTGAAGGTTTGGCTTCCAAGCACGACGAGTTGAGTTCAATGAGTGTGAACGTTTGTTACCGAATGTAGTCTTCTTACCTGTTACGTAATCTTTTGCCATTTGCTAAACCTCCTTTATTTGTGATGTCATACTTAATTAGATTATCATATGTTTTCGCGCAATTCAATACTAAAAGGATTTTTTCAGGTGTATTTTAATTATTGATTATGTCGTTACTATGATAAAATAATAAACGTATATATAGATAATAAGACGGAGGACGAAACATGGCTGTTAAGATCAAGACAAAAGATGGTTTGATTGATATTTCAAACGGTGTAATCGCAACTGTTGTTGGTGGCGCAGCTACGTCTAACTATGGCGTTGTAGGTATGGCATCAAAGAATGCCATTCGCGATGGATTTGACGGGATTCTTAATCGTGCCAATTATAAGCGCGGTGTTGTTGTCAAGTCAGAAGATAACGAAATTACGGTTGATGTGTACATTATTGTTGGTTATGGTTTGAAGATTTCTGAAGTAAGTAAGAATGTTCAAGATAGTGTTAAGTTCAATTTGAAGAATCAATTAGGAATAGACACTAAGGCCGTTAATGTCATTGTACAAAGCGTTAAGGTACTTGACGAATAACACAAGCGGAGGTTTTAAATAGTGGTTTTAAATGAGATAGATAGTAAGCAATTTAGAGATATGGTACGTGTTGCCACTCATCGAATTGGTAAAAATGCGGAGTTTGTTAACTCTTTGAATGTTTTCCCAGTTCCTGATGGTGATACTGGTACTAATATGAACTTAACCATTGAAAGTGGTGCTAAGGCTGTTTCGGAAAATCCAAGTACTAGTGTTAGTGATTTAACTGAAAGCTTGGCTAAAGGTATGCTAATGGGTGCCCGTGGTAACAGTGGGGTTATCACTTCACAATTATTCCGTGGCTTTTACAAGGCTACCCAAGGGATGAAGACCTTAACTGCACAGGAATTAGCAAATGCTTTTTCAAATGGTGTTGCTACTGCTTATAAGGCTGTAATGAAGCCAGTTGAAGGTACTATTCTTACTGTAGCTCGTGTTGCTGCACAAGCCGGTGCTACTAAAGCCAATGACACCGACGATGTAACTGAAGTAATGAAAGCTGTAGTTGAAGGTGCTAAGAAGGCTCTTAAGTCAACTCCAGATTTATTGCCTGTTTTGAAGCAAGTTGGTGTAGTTGACTCAGGTGGTCAAGGCCTTTTGTTTATCTATGAAGGCTTTTTGGAAGGCTTAATGGGTGAAAACTTTGCAGATCAATATCAACCTGACGAAAATGAAATGGATGAAATGATCAATGCAATGCACCACCAATCTTCAGTTCAAAGCCAATTGGCTACTCAAGATATTAAAAATGGCTACTGTACTGAAATCATGGTTGATCTTGATGCCGATGTGCCAAATAAAAAGAAGTTTGATTTGGAAGAATTTAGAAAGCACTTGTCTGGCTTGGGCGATTCATTATTAGCTGTTTCTGATGGTGAAATTGCTAAGGTTCACGTTCATACTGAACACCCTGGTGATGTTTTCCAATACGGTAGTCAGTTTGGTCAATTAGGCAAGATCAAGATTGATAACATGAGAATCCAACACGAAAGCATCGTTGACCAAGATGAAGAACAACAAGAAGCAGTTGATTTTGCAGTGATCGCAGTTGCTTCAGGTAACGGTATTCGTAAGTTGTTTGAAAGTGAAGGGGTAAATCGTATTATCTCGGGTGGGCAAACGATGAACCCATCAACTCAAGACTTTATTGATGCAATCAAGAAGTCTGGTGCGAAGAAAGCTATTGTCTTGCCAAACAACGGTAATATTGTTATGGCTGCTAAGCAGGCTGCTGAAGTTAGTGATATTCCGGTTGGTATTGTACCAACTAAGACTATTTCTCAGGGGTTAACCGCAATGCTTTCATTCAATCCAGATGCATCTGTTGATGAAAATGTGGAAGCTATGACAGAGGACTTAGATACGGTTGTTTCAGGTGAAGTTACTCAAGCTACCCGTGATACTGAAATCGATGAAGTAGAAATTCATAAGAATGACTACTTGGGAATTGTTGATGGCAAGATTAAGGTTGACAATGCTGATTTAATTAAGACTACTGTTGATATGATTGAAAAGATGCTGGATGAAGATTCAGAAATTATCACAATTATGTTTGGCCGTGATGCTAGTGAAGAGCAAGCACAAGAAGTAGTTGAACAACTTGAAGCCAAACATGATGATCTTGAATTTGAAATTCATGATGGTGGTCAACCTGTATATCACTTCTTAGTATCAGTTGAATAACAATGATTGATAATGCATTATTTGCTCCTGTCACAGACTTAAAGGGTGTAGGGACAAAGACTGCAGCTGCACTAGGAAGCTTAGGCATTTATAGTATTTATGACCTGCTCTTTTACTTTCCTTTTCGTTATGACGAATTACAAACGTTGCCGCTTGATCAAATCATGGATGGTCAAAAAGTAATGCTGAAGGGAATAGTAGCTACTGAAGCATTTGTTAGTCGGTTTGGCTATAAGAAATCTCGCTTAAGTTTCAAGATGAGAATTGACCATGATGTGATCATGGTCAATTTTTTTAATCAGCCGTGGTTAAAAAATAAAATTGAGATCGGACAAGAAGTAGCTATTTATGGTAAATACAATGTTGCCCGGCAAAGTTTGTCAGCCTTTAAATTTGTAGCAGCAAAAGAAAACGATAGTGGTATGGCGCCAATCTATCCGGTTAATAGACATGTTAAACAAAAGAAACTAGTTGATCTAATTAATTTAGCCATTGATGATTTTATTGATCAAGTACAGGACATTGTCCCAGAAAAGCTACGACAAGAATATCGTTTATTCAATGATCAAATGATTATTGAAAAGATGCATCACCCCAAGAATAGTCATGAGGCTGAACTAGCTAAGAGAAGTGCAATTTTTCGTGAGTTTTTTATTTTTGAATTACAATTAGCTTTATTGACCCGTAATGATGGTAAACAAATGGGTTATGCAAAGAAATACGATCTGACAGAAATTGCTCAATTAACTAAATCTCTGCCATTTGAATTATCAGATGATCAAAAGCATGTGGTTAATGAAATCTTTGCTGATATGCATTCTGATGGTCAAATGCGGCGACTTTTGCAGGGTGATGTTGGTTCTGGAAAAACTGTTGTAGCCGTTTATGCGATTTTTGCAGCCATTACAGCTGGCTATCAGGCGGCTTTGATGGTGCCAACAGAAATTCTGGCAACTCAGCATTTCAAAAAAATCGATGAATTGTTGCGTCCTTTAGGTGTGCGAGTAGCTCTTTTAACAGGCAATACAAAAACACTGGAGCGGCGTGAGATCTACCGTGAATTAACTGATGGCACGATTAATGTGGTAATTGGCACTCATGCTTTAATTCAAGATAGTGTTATCTTTAAAAAATTAGGTCTAGTCATTATTGATGAGCAGCACCGTTTTGGTGTAGGACAACGACAAGCTTTGATTAATAAAGGCGATCAACCAGATATTTTGGCAATGACTGCTACGCCAATCCCGCGGACGCTGGCTTTGACAGTTTATGGTGATATGACAGTCTCTGAAATACATCATTTACCAGCCGGAAGAAAGCCAATTATTTCCACATGGAAAACAAGTAGTCAAATGAAGGAAGTCTATCGACAAATGCAAGAGCAGCTAAATCAAGGCTTTCAGATTTACGCTGTGACACCATTGATTACCGAGTCAGAGACGTTAGACTTAAAAAATGCAGAAGAATTGCATGAAAAATTAAGCCATGATTTTCCTAATCACAAAGTAGTCCTGCTTCATGGTCAAATGCCAGGTGCGCAAAAAGATGAGATTATGACTGCATTTGCAGCTGGTGAGATCGATATTTTAGTAACTACCAGTGTGATTGAAGTTGGAGTTGATGTGGCTAATGCCAATATGATGGTGATTTATAATGCTGATCGTTTTGGCTTAAGTCAATTGCACCAACTGCGTGGTCGAATTGGTCGAGGACAAACACAAAGTTATTGTGTCTTTCTAGCTGATCCTAAGACCGATTCAGGTAAAGCAAGAATGAAAATTATTGCGTCGACCAATGACGGCTTCAAATTAGCTGAAGAAGATTTAAAGATGCGCGGTGAAGGTGATTTGTTTGGTAAGGCTCAGTCAGGATTGCCAGAATTTCGTGTGGGTGATGTAGTAAATAACTACAATACATTGGTCGTTGCGCAAAAAGAAGCACGAGCTTTGGTTGCGGCTGATCCTGATTTATCAGATCCAGGACATAAGGCACTTAAGCAAGTGCTAGAATATAAGCAATTAGAGCAAAACAGAATTTAGAAAAGATTGTGGTGAATATATGAGAACAATTGCAATTGATGCGATGGGTGGCGAAAATGCCCCAGATGCAATCGTTAAGGCGGTTTTACAAGCTAAAGCTGAAATGCCTGAGACTAAATTTTTATTATTTGGTGATAAAGAAGCATTAAGAAAGTTAATCCCTGAAGATCAAATTAATGATCAATTAGGTGTGGTCCCAACAACAGAAGTTATTGCTGACGAAGACGAACCTGTTAAGGCAATCAGAAAAAAGAAAGATTCGTCAATGGTTGTGGCAGCTAACTTCGTTAAGGAAGGAAAAGCTGATGCGTTGCTTTCCTTAGGCAATACTGGTGCATTGCTTGCTTGCGGAATTTTTATTATTGGCCGAATTAAGGGAATTATACGCCCAGGCTTGATGCCCACTTTACCTGTTCAAAATAGTGATGATGGCTTTAATATGGTCGATGTCGGCGCTAATGCCAAAAGCAAGCCAGAATATCTTTTACAATGGGCCGAAATGGCTTCGTACTATGCTGAGAAGATTCGCGGCATTAAAAATCCGCGAGTAATGCTCTTAAATAATGGAGCTGAAAGCGACAAGGGTGATGATGTTCACCAAAAGGCCTATGAATTGCTTAAAGAAAGTAATTTGAATTTCTTAGGTAATATTGAAGGTAATGAATTGCTATTAGGCAAGGCAGATGTGGTAGTAACCGATGGCTTTACCGGAAACGCTGTACTTAAGAACATTGAAGGAACCTCTAGCGTCTTGCTTCATTTATTAAAAGATAGTTTATTAAATGGCGGTGTAATGACCAAGTTAGGTGCCTTAATGGTGAAGGGCTCGTTATCAAGCTTAAAATCTAAATTTGATACGGCTAAATATGGCGGTGCAGTTTTACTAGGCGTTAATGCACCGGTAGTTAAAACCCACGGTAGATCAAATGAACGTCCAATTTATTTCACTCTTAAGCAAGTAGATAAAATGATTAAAGAAAAACTTGTTGCAGATTTTAGAGACGAATTCGCTGAAAAATAGTACAATGTTTTATTAAAAAGGAGAAGTTTTATGTCAGAAGAAGAAATTTTTAATAAAATCAAAGACATGATCGCTGATAATTTTGATGTTGATAAAGACAAGATTACTGAAAACACTAATTTTATGGACGATTTAGATGCTGATTCAATTGATTTGGTTGAATTTATTTTACAATTGGAAGATGAATTTGGCGCAGAAATTCCTGACGATGAAGCTGAAAAAATTAAAACAATTGGTGATGCTGTTTCATATATTAAGTCTCATCAAGGATAATTTTCTAAAAAAAGCCGTGTCGTGATTTGCATATGACCGGCTTTGTGTTTATAATTAGAAAATAAATAGAAAAGATTAAATGCTTTTAATAAAAAAGCTCGAGATGGAGGAATGACCTTTGGAGAAGCAGAGTGATCTTTTATTAGATATTCAACACCTGCATACGGCATACCGTTTGCAAGGGAAATTCTATGATGCGGCAGACGATGTTAATCTGACTCTGAAGCGCGACGAGATTTTAGCCATCGTTGGTGAATCTGGTTGTGGTAAGAGTACAATTGCCTCAAGTATCATTGGATTGTACGACCATAAAAATACTAAAGTAACAGGGGACATTCTTTACAATGAATTAAACCTAGTTGGCTTGAATGAATCACTTTTCAATAAGATTCGTGGGGACAAGATCGGAATGATCTTCCAGGACCCGTTAGCCAGCTTGAACCCATTGATGCGTGTTGGTGACCAAGTTGCTGAAACTCTTTATTACCACACTGATATGGACGAAAAGGCACGTCACGCACGTGTCATTGAATTGTTTAATCAAGTAGGAATGCCAAAGCCTGAAGAAATGTACGAAATGTACCCACATGAGTTGTCTGGTGGGCTTCGTCAGCGTGTTGTAATTGCGATGGCGATTGCATGTAAGCCTGAAGTTATTATTGCCGATGAACCAACAACAGCTTTGGATGTTACTATTCAAGCTCAAATTTTGGATTTGCTTGAAGATATTCAAAAACAATCTCACTCAGGGATTATTTTGATCACTCACGACTTAGGTGTTGTAGCAGAAACTGCTGATGAAGTTGCAGTCATGTATGCTGGTCAAATTGTTGAAAAATCTGATGTAAAGACAATTTTTGAAAACCCACTTCATCCATATACTCGATCATTACTTAACTCAATGCCTCAATCAGACGATACGGATGAAGACCTTCACGTAATTCACGGTACTGTGCCATCACTTAAGAATATGCCACGTACTGGAGATCGATTTGCTGCAAGAATTCCTTGGATTCCTGCTAGCGCACATGAAGAAGAACCTAAGGTGCATGAAGTTGCGCCAGGTCACTGGGTAAGATGTACTTGCTGGAAGTCATTCCACTTTGAGGATGAAAAGACAGCAAGTGGGGAGTAGTTTATGGCAAAAGAAATTATTCAAATCAAAGATTTAAAGGTCTATTACCCAATTCGCTCTGGATTTTGGAACAGAATTACTGATTATGTCCGTGCCGTTGATGGGATTAATTTTTCAATTGGTGAAGGTGAAACTTACGGTTTAATCGGTGAATCTGGTTCTGGTAAATCTACTACCGGTAAGGCGATTGTTGGGGTTGAAAAAGTTACAAGTGGTCAAATCATGTATAAGGGTTTGGACGTAACTAAGGCAAGCAACCGTAAGAAGCTTGATTATAATAAAGATGTTCAAATGATCTTCCAGGATTCAATGTCAAGTTTGAACCCAAGAAAGAGAATCGAAGACATTATTGCTGAGCCAATTAGAAACTTTGAAAATTTAACTACAGATCAAGAACGTGATCGTGTTCAAGAATTGCTTGATATTGTGGGGATGCCTAGTGATGCCATTTACAAGTATCCACACGAATTCTCAGGTGGTCAACGTCAAAGAATTGGTGTCGCACGTGCGGTTGCTACTAATCCCAAGTTGATTGTAGCTGATGAACCAACTTCTGCTTTGGACTTGTCAGTTCAAGCACAGGTGTTGAACTTTATGAAGCACATTCAACAACAATATAACATTGCTTACTTGTTCATTTCTCACGACTTGGGTGTCGTTAAGCACATGTCAGAAAACTTGGCAATCATGCACCGTGGTCGTTTGGTTGAATTAGGTAGCCGTGAAGAAATTTACAAGCACCCAATTCATATCTATACTAAGCGTTTGCTTTCCGCTATTCCTCAAGTTGATGTTAAACATCGTGAAGAACACAAGAAACATCGCGAACAAGTTGAAAAGGAATTCCAAGAAAATCAAAGCAAGTGGTACGACAAGGATGGTCGTGTATATCCATTACAACAAGTAGCACCTAAGCACTGGGTAGCTTTGCCAAAAGATATGGCCCACGAAGCTAAACTTGAAGAATTAGAAGAAAAGGAGAGTGATTAAGCATGTGGAAAACGATTTTACGGCGTTTGTTAATCATGATCCCTCAATTGATTATCTTGAGTTTGCTGGTCTTCCTTTTGGCTAAAATGATGCCTGGTGACCCATTCAGTGGATCAATTAACCCTAACACCGACCCTAAACAAATTGAAGCCTTAAAACGGGCTGCAGGTCTGTTTGATCCATGGTACGTGCAATACTTTAGATGGGTGGGCAACTTGTTCCATGGTGATCTTGGTACAAGTTACATCCAGCACGTTCCTGTAACTTCATTGATTGCCGACCGTGCAAATAACACCTTCTGGTTATCACTTTTAACTACTATTTTGACTTATAGTATTGCTGTCCCTCTTGGTATTACTTCAGGTCGTCACCAAGACGAATGGCAAGATACTAGTGTTAGAATTTTTAACTACATCACCTTGGCTACCCCAGGATTCGTATTCTACATCTTAGGTTTGTGGCTCTTCGGTTTCACCTTGGGTTGGTTCCCAATTTCTGGTTCTGTTTCAGCTAGTGCCTCTGGTTTCTGGGGCGTACTTGGCAGTAGAATCTATCACATGATTTTGCCAGCAATTCTGTATGCCTTGATTACTACTACTGGTACTGTTCAGTACTTAAGAACTGGGATTGTTGATAACAAGGTTGAAGACTACGTAAGAACCGCTCGTAGTAAGGGTGTGCCTGAAAATGTCGTCTTCAACAAGCACATTTTACGTAACTCATTATTGCCAATCGCTGCCTTCCTTGGTAACACTATTACCGGTTTGCTTAGTGGTTCAATGATCATTGAAAGTGTATTTAGTTACCCTGGTATGGGTAAGTTGTTCCTTGACTCAATTGGTCAACGTGACTACACTACTTTGACTGCTTTGATTTTGATCTTTGGTATCTTGACTCTAATTGGTAACTTATTGTCAGATATCATTATGAGTATCATTGACCCACGTATTAGAATTCAATAGGGAGGAGAGAAAAAATGGCTGATAAGAAAGAAAAAGCTACAAAGAAAGCTACTAAAGAAGACGCAAAGCAAAAGGCTACTCTCCCACCTTCTGGATTCAAGGTGGCTATGCACGAAATTGTGCGTTCAAAGTCTGCTTTAACAGCTTTGATTATCATTATTGTAATTTTACTGTTCACTTTTGGTGGTTCATTATTCTTAAACCGTGCTCAAGTAACTGAAATGAACATTGCCGATTCATATTATGGTTGGGGTGAAGCAGGCCACCTGTTAGGTACTGATGATGGTGGTCGTGACATTCTGAAGCTGCTCATCATGGGTGGACGTAACTCAATCATGATTGGTATTTCAGTTACTGTAATTACTGAAATTGTTGGTTTGGTAGTTGGTTTGGTTTCAGGTTACTTTGGTGGAGCAATTGACTCAGTTATCATGAGAATAGTTGACTTTATCCAGATTTTGCCACAAATGCCAATTATTATTGTTTTGACTACTGTTATTCCTAACTACAATGCCGTAACTTTGGTATTCTTGATTGCGATGTTTGGTTGGACGGTCACGGCACGTTACTTCCGTTCGTTCGTCCTGTCGCAGCGTGGTCGTGACTATGTTTTGGCATCTAAGACTTCAGGTTCATCTAACTTTAAGATTATGTTCCGTGAAGTTTTGCCAAACATTACTTCAATGATTATCATTGACGTTGTTTTGAGTATTGCTGGTAACATTGGTATTGAAACTAGTTTGTCATTCTTGAACTATGGTTTACCAAGTACTACGCCATCACTTGGTACTTTGATTGGATTTGCTAACGACCCAGTTAACGTTATTAACCGTCCATGGTTGTGGCTGCCAGCTACTATCTTACTTTTGGTAATTTCCTTGAGTATTAACTATGTTGGTCAAGCTCTACAACGTGCTGGTGACGCAAGACAGCGTGAAAACTAATAAAGTAATAATTAAATTAAAACAGCTCTATCGCAAGGTAGAGCTGTTTTTGCATATTTATAACTAAATTCTTATTGAAAGTAAATAAAATATAAATTAAAAATAATCTCATAAAACTATTGCATTTTTAATTTATGGTGGTATGATTTAATCATCAACTTGATTCAAATAACTATTGAAAATGAATTGTATCCTAGATGGGGGAAACAAAGTATGAAATTATCAAAAGTATTGGGTTCAGTAGGAGTCGTTTCTGCGGCAGCATTAGCGTTAGTTGCTTGTGGTAACAAGAGTGAAAGCAATAATGCTGGTGCTAAGGATGCACAAAAATTCCCAGCATCCACTCCTAAGAAAGCTACTAAATAAGGTGGTAGTGTATCAGTTGCTCTAGAAACTGATACTCCGTTTACTGGGATTTTCTCAGATGAATTAGCAACTTCTGCAATTGACTCAAGCGTTGCAGCTCCAGGTGAAGAATCATTATTTGACACCGATGATCATTACAGAATCAATGACAAAGGTGCCGCAACTATGAAGATTGACAAGAAAGCCAAAACTGTAACTATTACAGTGAAGAAGGGTGTTAAGTGGTCTGATGGTCAACAAGTAAATGCTAAGGATCTTGAATATCCATATGAAATCTTAGCTAACAAAAAGACAGCAGCTCAACGTTATGATTCTACTCTGGAAGAAATTAAAGGTATGAAAGAGTATCATGAGGGTAAGGCAAAAACTATTTCAGGGATTGAAATGCCAGATGGTGAAAAGGGTCGCACTATTGTAATTCATTATAAAGAATTAAAGCCTGGTATGTACTTCTCAGGTAATGGTTACTTCTGGGAATCAGCTGCTCCATATCATTATTTAAAGAACGTTCCATTTAATAAACTTCAATCAAGTGATCAAATCAGAAAGAAGCCATTATACTTTGGCCCATTTAAGCTTGATAAGCTTGTTCGTGGTCAATCAGTAACTTGGGTTCCTAACAAATACTACTGGAGAGGTAAACCAAAGTTGGATAAAATTACCATCTCTGTAGTAAACACTAACTCAGCTTCTCAAGCTATCAAGAGTCACAAGTTCGACATTGCTGGTGTAATTAATTCACAATGGGATCAAGTTAAGAATACTAAAGGTGTTAACTGGGTTGCTCAGGTTCCACTTGCATATAGTTATCTTGGCTTTAAAGTCGGTAAGTGGGATTCCAAGACTGGCAAGAATGTAATGGATAAGAATTCTAAGGTTGGTAACAAGAATTTAAGAAAAGCTATCGGCTATGCAATGAACTTAGATGCTGTTAACAAGCGTTATACTCATGGCTTAAGCTTTAGAATTAATACTTTGATTCCTTCAGGCTTTGGTAAGTATCACGACAGTAGTATTAAGGGCTTCAATTACAACTTAAAGAAAGCTAATGAATTGCTTGACAAGGCTGGCTATAAGAAGAAGGGTAAGTGGCGTGTACAACCAAATGGTAAGCCATTAGTTCTTCACTACGCTTCAATGTCAGGCTCTCCAAACGCAGAAGCTATTACCCAAAACTACTTGCAACAATGGCATAAGATCGGTCTTAATGTTAAGTTAACTGGTGGCCGTTTGATGGAATTCAACTCATTCTATGACAAGGTGCAACACGACTCTAAAGATATTGACTTCTTCTCTGCAGGTTGGAGCTTAGCTTCTGAGCCATCACAAGCATCTATGTATGGTGAAACCTCACCAATGAACTATGAGCGTTTTGCAACTCCTGAAAACAACAAGTTGCTTGCAGAAATGGACTCTCAAAAAGCATTTGATACTAATTACCGTATTAAAGTCTTCCATGAATGGCAAAAGTACATGTATGATGAAGCATTTGTAATTCCAACTAATAATTCTTACAGTATTTCTGCAGTTAATAACAAACTTACTGGTTACTCAACCAAACCATCACAAAATAACAACGGTCACCAATTATGGTACCAAGTTGGTTACGCTAAGTAATTCATTAATCATTAGTAAAACTAAACTCCAAAATTCTAAACATAAACAAATTCCTTATATTAAATTCTAATAACTAACTAATAGAAAAGACAGGTATCTTAATCCGAATACCTGTCTTTTTCATGCTATTGTTATATTTTTATAAGAGTGATAAACTTAATAAGTCAACTTGCTTCAGGTAATGGAGGAATTTTACTAATGAAAAAGGCAAAACTTTTTGCTGGTATTACACTGTTATCAGGTGTAGCTCTTACCTTAGCTGCCTGTGGTAAGTCAGAATCTCATTCTGATGAATCAAAGACTGCTTCTAAGTTTAAGGAAGCTGTTCCTACTAAGGCTACTAAGAATGGCGGTACTGTTAAGGTTGCTGTTGAAGCTGATACCCCATTTACTGGTATCTTCAACGACGAACTTTCAACTTCAGCTACTGATACTGAAGTTATGCAATATGGTGCAGAATCACTTTTTGGTACTGATGATCACTATGTTTTCAATGATAAAGGTGCTGCAACAATTAAGGTTGACCAAAAAGCTAAGACCGTAACTGTTGAAATTAAGAAGGGTGTTAAGTGGTCAGATGGCAAGCAAGTAACTGCTAAGGACTATGAATACGCTTATGAAATTATTGCTAACAAAGACACTAAGTCACAACGTTACACTTCAAGTTTAGCTGATTTGGAAGGCTTGCAAGAATATCATGAAGGTAAGTCAAAGACTATCTCAGGCTTTGAAATGCCAGATGGCGAAAATGGTCGTAAAGCTGTTCTTCACTTTAAGACGATGAAGCCTGGTATGAACACTTCAGGTAATGGTTACATTTGGGAAGCTGCTGCTCCTTACCACTACTTGAAAGATGTTAAATTCAAGGACTTAATGTCAAGTGATAAGATTCGTAAGAAGCCATTGTTCTTTGGTGCTTACAAATTGCAAAAGGTTGTTCGTGGTCAATCAGTAACTTGGGTTCCTAACGAATACTACTACAAGGGTAAGCCAAAGCTTTCAAAGATTACTGCTACAGTAATTAACCCTAACTCAGTTGCTCAAAGTATTAAGTCAAGAAAATTTGACGTTACTCAAGTAATCAACTCACAATGGAAGAACATCAAGGATACTAAGGGCGTTAACTTTATCGCTAAAATTCCACTACAATACTCATACTTAGGCTTTAAGGTTGGTAAGTGGGATGCCAAGAAGGGCGAAAACGTAATGGACAAGAATTCTAAGATGAATAACAAGGCCTTACGTCAAGCTATTGGTTATGGTATGAACGTTAACCAAGTTTACAAGCGTTACTCATTTGGTTTATCATTCAGAGTTCCAACTTTGATTCCAAAACAATTTGGTGATTACTTTGACAAGGATATTAAGGGTTACACTTACAATATTAAGAAGGGTAATGAAATCTTGGACAAGGCTGGCTACAAGAAGAAGGGTACTTACCGTGTACAACCTAACGGCAAGCCTTTAACTATTCACCTTGCAGCCATGACCGGTAGCTCAACTGCCGAGCCAATCGTTCAAAACTATATCCAACAATGGAAGAAGATGGGCTTGAACGTTAAGTTAACTAGTGGTCGTTTAATCGAATTCAATTCATTCTACGACAAGGTTCAAAACGATGATCCATCAGTAGATATGTTTATTGGTGCATGGTCATTATCAAGTGAACCATCACCTAATGACTTGTATAGCGAAAAGGCTCCAATGAACTACTCACGTTTCGTAACTCCTGAAAACACCAAGTTACTTGACGAAATGGATTCACAGAAGGCCTTCAACCACAAGTACAGAGTTGAAAAATTCCATGAATGGCAAAAGTACATGTTTGATGAAGCTTACGTAATTCCTATAGCTAATAGTTACTCAATTACTGCCGTTAACAAGAAGCTTACTGGTTACTCACTTAAGCCATCGGATTCAATGGGTAATGGTTTCCCTAACTGGTACAATGTTGCTTACGCTAAGTAAAGCAATTATTTAAAATTACAAAAGACTGTTTCTAAATTTTAGAAGCGGTCTTTTTTCTGTGACCCGAAAACTGGTATAATTTATAGGTATAAAAAGGGGCATTTTTATGGTAAGTACAAAGTTTTTAAAAAAATTAAAAGACGATTATAATATCGAATTTAACAATGAAAAGCTATTAGAAGGAGCATTTACGCATTCTTCATATTCAAATGAACATCCCAATGATGGAATTCGCGATTATGAAAAACTCGAATTTCTTGGTGATGCTGTGCTAGAATTAGCCGTTTCGAATTATGTTTATCTTCATTATCCTAAGTTGAATGAAGGTGAATTAACTCGTTTGAGATCTAATATTGTCCGAACTGAAGGATTTTCAGAATTCGCCATTGAATGTGGTTTTCAAGATGAGATTCACTTGGGCAATGGTGAAGAAAAAGCTGGAGCACGACACCGCAAAACTTTACTGGAAGACGTGTTTGAAGCTTTCAATGGGGCACTTTTCCTTGATCAAGGGATGCCAGCAGTTGAACATTTTTTGCATTTAACAGTTTATCCATTGATTGATAAGGGTGAATTCGATGATTCACGCGACTATAAGACAGACTTGCAGGAAGTATTGCAGCAAGATGGTCCTGTGAATATCGAATACACCGTTATTAGTGAATCTCAATTACCTTCACACTTTGTTGTTGAACTAAAAATTAACGGAAAAGTTGAATCAAAAGGTGAGGGTCACAATAAGAAAGCAGCTGAACAACAAGCTGCTAAGGTCGCTTTACAAAAATTAGAAAAATAAGGGGATGAAAAAGTGCCATTAACAGAATTAGTGCTCGATGGTTTTAAATCATTCGCTGATAAGACAACTATTCATTTTGATGATGGAATTACCGGAATCGTTGGTCCTAATGGTTCGGGGAAAAGTAACATTACTGAAGCCGTACGTTGGGTAATGGGTGAATCCAGTGCTAAGTCACTACGTGGAACGAATATGAAGGATGTCATCTTTGCCGGTAGTCAATTTCGCAAGCCGCTCAATAAGGCGGAAGTTACTTTAGTTTTTGATAATAAAAAGCGTGAGTTGGCTTTTGATTCAGATCAGGTCTCAATTACTAGAAGAATTCTGCGATCAGGTGACAGTGAATTTTTAATTAATAATCAGCAAGTGCGGATGCGAGATGTGCGGACACTCTTTCTTGATTCTGGAATTTCACCTAATAGCCTAGCAATTATTTCTCAGGGTCGAGTTGATCAAATCTTGAATTCTCGTCCTGAACAAAGAAGAGTAATCTTTGAAGAAGCTGCTGGTGTTTTGCATTTTAAACAACAAAAAGAAGCTGCCAGGGCGCAAATGGAGAAAACCAAGGATAATTTAATTAGAATCAATGACTTGGTTAAAGAACTTGAAGGTCGATTGGAGCCGCTGCATGAGCAAAGTTCGCTGGCTAAAGAATATCAATTTCAAAAGAAGGGACTAGATCAGAAATTAAAAAGTCTATTAGCTTTTGAAATTGAGGATTTAAACCGGCAAAAAGAAGAAGTCCAAAAAGCAGCAGATAGGAACCAAATCCTGTTAACAAAACTGGATAATGAAGTAAAAGGTTCGCAAAGTGCTGTTTCTGAAAAACGGGCAGAATATCAAAAAATTCAAAATGAGCGAGAGCAAACGCAGAGTGAATTATTAAAGCTAAGTGACCAATTATCACAGATCAATACTAACTTGCAGATCGCACAGCAATCACAACAGTTTAATAATTCAACTAGGGTAGAAACTCAACGTCAAGTTGAAGAATTGAAAAATAGCTTGGTTAAGCTAAAGGATGAATTGTCTGAACTGCAGCGGAATAAAAAGCAACTTAAGCAGGAGCAAGATGCTTTACAAGAGCAGCATGATCAATTGACTGGTGAATTGCACGATGATCCAGAAGAATTGAGTAAGCGACTAGAAGATTGTCGTAACGACTATATTCAACTTTTACAAGATCAGGCTACAACTAATAATCAGATTGTTAATCTGAATACTGAATTAAAACGTAGTCAGGCAGACACTACATATCAAAATAGTGATGTAAGCAAGCAGCTAACCGATGCTCGGACTGAACTGGAGAAGCTGAGAACTGAAGGCAAGCAGCTGACAGTTAAGCGGCAAAAGGAAAAAGAAAAATTTGCGCAAGTTAATGATCAAAATAATGATTTAACTAAACAGATTAATCAGATTCGGCAAGACGTTAACGCAGAGCGCAGTCAATTAGAGAAAGTTGAAGCGCGACATGAAGCTTTAGTAAATATTCAAAAGCGGCATGAGGGTTATTACTACGGTGTACGTAATGTTTTGAATCATCTATCTGATTTCCCTGGTGTGATCGGGGCTGTGGGTGAATTGATTACATTTCCAGTTGAGCTAGAAGCTGCAATGACGACGGCTCTTGGCGGTGGCGTACAGGATTTGATTACTGAAAGCAGAGTTAGTGCTAGGGATGCAATTAATCAATTAAAGCGTAGTCGTAGTGGACGAGCTACTTTTTTACCATTAGATGGCTTGCGTCAATACACTATTCCACAGTCAACTATCACTACTTTGCAATCTTTTAGTGGCTTTAAGGGCGTAGCAAGTGATTTAGTTGAAAGTAAAGCCGATCAAGATATTACTGCTGCGATTAATTATTTGCTGGGTAGTGTGATTATCGTTGATACGATTGATAGTGCAATGTCAATTTCACGTCGAGTTAACCGCTATCGGATTGTTACCTTAGATGGCGATGTGATTTCCCCAGGTGGTTCGATGACTGGTGGTCAAAGAAACCAACGTAATAATTCACCACTGCAGACGGCAACTGAAATTAATCAGTTAGAGAAGCAATTACAGACTTTACGACAAAATTTGGCTGAAGATCAAGAAAGGTTAGATGAGCTAGTTACTCAAGGTGAAAAAGTTGCGGCTAAATTGCAACAACTGCGTGATACTTTGCAGGAGACTAATCAAGCGATTAATGAAGCTGCTATTTCTTTCCAAAATCAAGAAAAGGAAGTAAAGCGGCTAACTGATGCTAATAGTTTATATAAATCTCGAGTAAAAGAACAACAAGATCGGATTGCTGCTTTAAAGAAAGAAATCACTCAGGCTAATGATCAGCAGGAACAATTGGCTAAGCAAAATGAAGTACAAAAGGGCAAAATGAATGACTTGCAAGAAAAGATTAAGAACTTCAATAGCTTAAGTCAACGTGTACAAGAGGAATTATCAAAGCTTGATCCTCAAATTGCAGTTTATACTAATAAGTTGGAAAACTTAGCTAGTCAGGAAAAAGAAAAAAATAGTCAGATCACTAATAATCAGAAGCAAACTGATAGCTTAGAGCAGAAATTAACTGAATTAAGTCAAAATGGTGAATTATCAGTTAAGAAGAATTCTGATTTACAAACACAAAAAGCTGAAATTAAGCAAAAGAATGAAACTCTGCAAAAGAAGCTGAATGAACTTAGTGCGCAATTAGGACAAGTTGATGCGCAGATTAATCAACTTGACCAAGTTGCCAGTCGTAATTATGATTTACGCAAAGATGCAGCAATTGAACAAGAAGATTACTCAGTAAAGATTGCGAAGTTTAATTCCGCAATTGATCAGCGCTTGTCAACTTTGAGTGAAGAGTATGCCTTAACGTTTGAAGCTGCTTTAGAGCAAGCAGAAGGCGAAAATACTGAAGAAAAGCGCAATGAACTGGCTAAAAGCGTGAAGTTGCATCGCATGTCAATTGAAGATATTGGCCAAGTAAATCTTGATTCTATTCAAGAATATGAAGATGTGAAAAAGCGCTATGACTTTTTGAATGGTCAGCAAAATGACCTGTTAAAAGCTCGTGATGACCTTGAAAAGTCAATGAACGAGTTAGATGAAGAAGTTAAGACGCGCTTCAAGAGTACCTTTAATCAAGTAGCATCTAGCTTTAAGAGTATTTTTCCAGTTGTCTTTGGTGGCGGTAAAGCTAGATTGGAACTCACTGAGCCTAATAATTTGCTAGAAACTGGAATTGAGATTATCGCACAGCCGCCTGGCAAAAAGCAGCAACGTTTAAGTCTGCTTTCTGGTGGTGAACGCGCGTTAACCGCAATTACTTTGTTGTTTGCCATGTTGCAGGTTAATCCGGTACCATTTTGTGTACTTGATGAAGTAGAAGCTGCCCTGGATGATGCAAACGTTACTCGTTTTGCGCAATTTTTGCTTAAATACGATATGAAAACCCAATTCATCGTGATCACGCATAGACGAGGGACGATGCGGCAGGCTGACCAACTATATGGTGTGGTTATGCAAGAATCTGGCGTTTCGCAAGTATTGTCGGTATCATTAAAAGAAATGAAGAATAAAAATGAGGTGAAATAGTTGGGTTTATTTGATCGAATAAAAAAATCACTCTTTGGTAAAAAAGACGAAGAGGATGAAAACAAAAAAGAAGAAAAACAGACTGAGCAAGAAAATGAAGCTAAGCCTGAATCAGAAGATAATGATCAAGAATCTGAAAAAGTAGTTGATGAAGCTAAATCGAAAATTGAAACTACTGATGAAGAAGAACAAACAGTAGAAGCACAAGAAGACTCTGAGGTAGAAGCTGAATCTGGTGATGAAGAAAAAGCAGTAGATTTAGATTCTAAACAACAGCCTGAAGAAGTTAAAGTAGAAGAGACTACTGAGACTGAAACAGAAGAACAAGTTGAAGAAACTGAAGTTTCTGATGAGGAGCCAACAGAATCACAAGAACAGCTTTATGAAAAGGGGCTAGAAAAGACTAACAAGGGATTTGGTGCAAGACTTAACGCCTTTTTTGCCAAGTTTAGAACAGTTGATGAAGATTTCTTCGATGATCTAGAAGACTTATTAATTGAATCTGACGTTGGCTATGAAACTGCTGAACAATTAACTGATGAATTGCGTGAAGAGGCTAAATTGCAAAATGCTAAGTCACGTGATGACTTGAAGCGAGTAATCGTTGAAAAGTTGGTTGACCTTTATGATAAAGGCGGCAATAGCGAAGATGAGCAATTGACGTATAATGCTGAAGCTAAACCTAACGTTTATCTATTTGTTGGTGTTAATGGTGCAGGTAAAACTACTACAATCGGTAAGTTAGCCAAACGTTTTAAGGATGAAGGAAAGTCAGTAATTTTAGCTGCGGCCGATACCTTTAGAGCGGGTGCCGTTGAACAGCTAGTTGAATGGGGAAAACGTGTTGACGTACCCGTAGTTACTGGTAAAGAAAAGGCTGATCCTGCTTCTGTTGTTTATGATGCAACTGAACGGGCAATCAGGGAAAAAGCTGACTATCTTTTAGTCGATACTGCGGGACGCTTGCAAAATAAGAAGAATTTAATGGCTGAATTGGAAAAAATTCAAAGAACAATCAAGAAGCTTTTACCAGATCAGCCAACAGAAACCTTGCTTGTGTTAGATGGTTCAACCGGGCAAAATGCGCTTTTGCAAGCCAAAGACTTTGACAAGACCACCAAATTAACTGGGCTTGTTTTAACTAAGTTGGACGGCTCATCTAAGGGTGGGGTAGTTCTAGCTATCCGTAACGAAATGAATTTGCCGGTTAAATTGGTTGGCTTAGGTGAGAGAGCTGAAGACTTAGCTGATTTTGATGCTGCAAATTATGCGATCGGTCTTTTCCACGGCTTGGTCTAGTGATAAAGTTAGAGATGTAAATATAGTTTTATAAGGAGAATTTTATGAAAGAATATAGTGCTTGTACTACTATCTTAGTTGGTAAAAATGCCTCGATTGATGGCACCACTATGATTGCTCGTAATGATGACACTTTTCGTCCAATTACCCCACAAAAGTTCATTATTGAGCCAGCCCGTCATGGTGAAAAGAAACATATTAAGTCATGGTTAAACAAGTTTGAAATGGACTTGCCAGAAGATGCGCAACGTGTACCAGCTGTTCCTAATGTTGACTACAAGCATCGTGGCTACTACGATGAAAGTGGAATTAACCAAGAAAACGTTGCAATGTCATGTACTGAATCAACTTATGGTAATGAGAGAACTTTAGCATTTGATCCACTTGTTAAAGATGGATTAGATGAAGACTGCATGCAGACTTCTGTTTTGCCATACATTCATTCAGCTCGTGATGGTGTGCAATATTTAGGTAAGTTAATTGCTAAGTACGGTTCACCAGCTGGTAACTCAGTTTTATTCAGTGATAAAGATGAAATTTGGTACATGGAAATTGTTACAGGTCACCACTGGGTAGCTGAGCGCATTCCAGATGATTGTTACGCTGCAACTGGTAATCGAGTTGCGATTGAACAAGTTGACTTTGATAATCCTGATTACTTCATGTGGAGTGAAGGTATTCAAGAATTTGTTGAAGAACACCATTTGAACCCAGATCATGAAGGCTGGAACTTCCGTCATATTTTTGGTACCTATACTGAACAAGATCGTCACTACAACACCAACCGTCAATGGTATATTCAAAAATTGTTCAATCCCGAAATTGAACAAAACCCACAAGATGGCGATATTCCATTTATTCGTAAGGCAGCTAAGAAGATCACTAAGGAAGATATTCAATTTGCTTTAGGTTCACACTACCAAGATACCCCGTATGATCCATTTGGTAAGGGTACGGATGAAGAAAAACATTGCTACCGTCCAATCGGTTTAAACCGTACGCAAAATGCTCATATTTTGCAAATTAGAAGTGATGTTCCAGCAGATCGTGCGGCTATTATGTGGTTATGTATTGGTGGTCCAACTTTCACTCCATTTGTACCATTCTTTGCTAATATGAATGATACTGATCCTTCATATAACAATACCTCAATGGATTACAATATGAATGATGCATGGTGGTATTACAAGTCATTTGCAGCTATCGTTGAAAGTCATTACCCACAATTTGTTCAGCTTGATACTACTTATTTAACTGAACTTAACCGCTACTTCAGAGGTCGAGTTGAAGAAATTATTGCTAGTGCAGAAGGTAAATCAGGTGATGAGTTAACTGAATATTTGACTAAGGAAAATCAAAAGACTGTTGCCCATACTCGTAAGGAAACTGAAAAGCTTTGGGGTCAAATGATGATTGAATCGATCAACATGTCCAAACTTACTTTCAATATGGATGAAAATCTTTAATAAATTCAAAACAGCTCGAAAAAGGGCTGTTTTTTATAATATGTGAAATGAAAGGAATATAGACAATGGCAGAAGGTACTATTGGCTCATTTTTTTACTAAGATTAACAATGAAGTTGAAAAACAAATGAATGACGATTTAAAAAATTGGTATTAATGCTAATGAACTGTTATTGAATTAAATCATCATCAGCATGGCAAAACTTTTGAAAAGTTGGCGAAAGAATTGCATGTAACTAATGATAAGGTCAAATCTTTGACAAAAAAATTGGCTGCCAAAGATTTGTGAAAGAAAGTTGAAAAGCACCGTGCAGAAACTGACCAAACTATTACAGGGATGCTCAGTAAAGATGAAACTCTTGGCTTGGTTAATGTACTGAAAAAGATGCTTAAGTCGAGTGAAGACAATAAGTAATGTAAAAATAGTAGAACTCCAGAAGTTAATTACTTTTGGAGTTTTTTTATGCAAAAATTATTGACAAATCTTTAATATAATATTACTGTATTAAGTAAATAGGACAGTAATATTATTAGTGAAAGGATAAAAATGTCAGAAATTTTAAGAGTGGATCAAGTAACTAAGACTTATGGTAAAAAAGGTGAGAAGCAATACCAAGCTTTAAAAGGAATTAGCTTTGCCATTGAACAAGGTGAATTCGTTGGCATTATGGGTGCTTCTGGTTCAGGAAAGACAACTTTATTGAATATCTTGTCGACGTTAGATAAGCCAACTAGTGGACATGTTTTAGTCAATAAGCAAGACATTACTGCACTTAAGAACAATCAAATGGCAGATTTTCGCGGAAAAGAAATTGGCTTTATTTTTCAAGATTTCAACTTGCTAGATAATTTGACTAATCGCGAGAATATAGCCTTGCCATTATCGCTTCAAGGAGTGAAGGCAAAGGAGATTGACGGAAAAGCAATGGCGATTGCCAAAAGATTGGGAATAGAATCTATCTTGGACAAATACCCAGCTGAAATTTCTGGTGGTCAAAAACAGCGTGTTGCTTCAGCTCGAGCATTGGTCCATAATCCGGCAATTTTATATGGTGATGAACCTACAGGAGCTTTAGATTCACAATCAGCTACGGAATTATTGAAAACAATGGCAGACTTGAATAAGAATGATCAAGTTTCGATTCTGATGGTAACGCATGATCCTTATTCAGCTTCTTACGCTCAAAGAATTTTGTTCATCAAAGATGGAAAAATCGGCAAAGAAATTAAAAAAGAAAATAAAACCAGAGAAGAATTTTATCAAGATATTATTGCTGAATTAGGTAGACGTTAGAGGGAGGTATAGACGTGCTTTGGAAATTATCACTAACAGGGCTAAAAAGTCGCTTTAAAGATTATGCTGTTTTGTTTTCGGGGCTAACTCTAGCTGCTGCAATCTTTTATATGTTTATGACCATTGCAATTAATCCAGCTTTTCTTAAGGGTTCAATGGCCATTGCTTTTTCAATTACCCAGATGGTCTTTATTTTTGGGATAGCGCTATTAGCTATTATTACCCTAGTCTATATTGTTTACGCAAATAGTTTTTTGCTTAGTATGCGTAAAAAAGATTATGGTATTTATATGATCCTAGGAGCGAGAAATAGTAAAATTGGCCGTTTAATTTTTACAGAGACGGTTGTTATTGGTTTACTCGCTACTGCATTAGGAATTTTAATTGGTATCGGCTTGACTCAAGTTGTTTCTCAGTTATTAATCTCTCAATTGGGTTTGCAGCTGCATAAATTCTTAGGCTTTTATTTACCGGCTATTTTATGGACAGTTGTTTTCTTTGTAGTTTTATTCTTCTTGGCTGCAATTTGGAATCGGCATAAATTGGTAAGTACTAGTGTAATCAAGCTTTTGCATGAGGATCAAAAACCAGTTAAGTTACGTAATAACCGAATCTGGAAAGCAACTGAAGTAATTCTAGGCCTTGCCCTTCTAGCCATTGGCTACTGGGCAATGTGGGATTACCATCAGTTGCAAATTAAATCGGTTGAAATTGGTTTTGTCACTATTTTGGCTGGTTCATATTTTGTATTTGATTCTGTATTTACTACAGTTATCAATGCTTTACGGAAAAATAAAAAGTTTAAATACAGTAAACTGCATTCTTTTACCTTAGGTCAGCTAAAATTTAGGTTAGGTGATTACAATAGAGTTTTAACTGTTATTTCCTTGCTTTTTGCTCTAGCATTAGGTGCGATAACTGTTGGATTAAACTTTAATAATATGACAGAGACTGCTCTTCAGGCAACATATTATGATGCTGTGTTGTATAAAAGGGATGCTAAAGTTAATCAACAACTTAAAAAAGTTGCCGTTAGAAAACAAACGACTTTGAATTATAAGGTCAATGGGAAAAAGAAGTTTCCTGTTCTATATGTTACTGACCAAGAAATTGCTAAGAAAAAAATCAAATTCCAATCTGGTCGAAAGAACGGCGACCAAATGAATTGGAAGACAAAGACGATTACAGTTGCAGGTGTAAAGAATAAAAAACAAGAGATGAATTTCCAACTTGCTAGTTTAACACCTTATTCTGATTATGAGGTTAAAGTTGTAACTCCAGTTGAATATGTGAAGATTCCTGGAAAAAACAAACAAGTAACCTTGCTATTAATCAATAACTTTAGAAGTAATTTTAATAATATTGAAAAATTGCAAAAGATGTCACTTGACCAGACAGTTACTAAGGATGCACAAGGAGTTTATGTTTCTCTGAATAATTCTAAATCTGCTCAATATCGCTTAGTAGCAAGCGTTGCTTCAGGTTTTGAATTTATGGGCTTTTTCTTAGGCTTAGCTTTCTTAGCTATGTTAGCTTCAACCTTAATGTTTAAAGTGCTATCAGGAGCAAACAGTGATCGTCCTCGATATGAAATGTTGTGGAAGGTCGGATCAAGACGTAAGTTATTAAAGAGCTCGATTAAAGCGGAGATTGGTACCTTGTTCGCTTTACCGGCTGTCTTGGGTGTGATTGATGTATTATTTGGACTACAATTTTTCAAAGGGATTTTAGCTAATCCATACGATAAAATTTGGATTCCATTTACGATCTTTTTAGTATTGTATTTGCTTTATTACTTAATTACAGTAAAACTCTATGAAGGAATTGTATTGAAAAAATAATGGTACGAAAAAAGATCTGCAAAATGCAGATCTTTTTAACTGTATTTAGATTAATTTTATTTATTTTGCTTATTTAAAATTGAATGACGAACACCATAGCTAAAGTAAATGATTAAGCCTAAAATAAACCAAATACCAGCATAAAGTTTAGCTTGGTAGTCAAGCCCTAAGAAGACAATTAAAGTAGCCATGAAACCTAAAGCAGGTAAAACTGGATAAAATGGCATCTTGAATGAAGGATCATCAATGTCTTTTCCTTCACGTGGACGCAACTTATAAATACCTAAAGAAACAAACATAAAAGCAATTAAAGTACCAGCTGAAACCAATTGTGACAACATAGAGAAGGGGAAAAATGCTCCAAGTAAAATTGCTACGATTGTTAATGTCCATAAAGCATTATTAGGTCGACGATCTGCATTCAACTTGCCCAGCCATTTAGGAAGCATCCCGTCACGGCCAAATGAATAGATCAATCTTGAACCGGCCATACTCATCCCAATCAAAGCAGTGAACATCCCTAAAACAGCAATGGTTTGAACAATGATGGCAACAATTGGATGACCAGCAAACCGTAAGGCTAAACCCACTGGTTCAGCGGAATTAGCATACTTCTGATAAGGCATAATTCCAATTAAAACTAAACTAACTCCGACAAATAAAGTAACAGCAATAGCAAGTGAGCCTAAAATGCCGCGAGGCATAGTTTTTTGTGGATTAATTGCCTCAGCTGAGTTAGCGGCGATTGAATCAAAGCCAATGTAAGATAAGAAAATCATTGAAACACCAGCATAGATTCCTTGCCAGCCACCGAATGGACCGTTAGCAGTCATCTTGTATTTCGGTATAAATGGGGTGAAGTTAATTTTTTTAATTGCAAAAACGCCAACGGCAATAAAGAGTAGAATGGCTAACACCTTTAATACAACTAAGGCATTTTCAACGCGAGCTGCCCTTGAAACACCATGACCAATTAATAAGGCAACTAACAAGATTGAAACTAAAGAAATGATATCAATAATACCACCGTTATTGCCAAAGGCGTTAGATAATGACGCGGGTAGTTTCCAACCTAATGGTGCGATTAGAGCTCTAAAGTTAGCAGAAAGCCCCGAACCGACGAAAGCCAAAGCAATGAAATATTCTGCTAGAAGGGCCCATCCTGCTACCCAACCCCAGAATTCTCCTAAAACTACGTTGATCCATGAATAAGCTGATCCTGCAAATGGCATTGCAGCAGCCATTTCTGCATAGGCAAAAGCCACTAAACCAGCAGCGATTGCTGCTAAAATAAAGGAAATCGCTACTGCAGGGCCGGTATGCTTAGCTGCAACTTCACCAGGTAGAGTGAAAATTGAAGCGGAGACGATTGTTCCAACACCTAGAGCTAAGAAGTCCTTTACTTTTAATGAGCGAACCAGGTGTCCATCTTTATTTTCATAGACGCGTGGATCTTCTTTACTGTTCATTCTCTGCCAAAGATTCACAACGCAACTCCTCCTTATGTTAAAATATATCCATCTAATTATAATTAAAAATACGTTAAAAAATCAATTACTACATATTTGAAATTCCACTTTTTTTAGAAATTGTTATCTAAGATAGGTTAATCTAGCACTAGCTTATGACCTTTGTTATACTAAAGACTGGTGAAAATCAATGGATGAACTAACTAAAAACGAGGAGCTAGGCGATTTATATGCCTACTATGGCTCTTTATTAACCCAGGGGCAACAATCTTATTTTGAAGACTATTACTACAATGATTTGTCTCTAGGCGAAATCGCTGCTAATCATCAAGTATCTCGTCAGGCTATCTATGATAATCTCAAGCGGTCAAGTAAAATTCTTCAGAACTATGAAGAGAAATTGCATATGAAGCGCGACAACAATCAGGTTGAAGATGTCTTGGCAGATACGCTTTTATCTTTAGATAATGGTGATAGTGAAGCTGCTAAAAAAGAAATAACCAATTTATTAAATCAATTGAGGGGAGAATAGCCCATGGCTTTTGAAAATTTAAGTGAAAGAATTCAAAAAGCATTAAAAAATTTAACTGGCAAAGGTAAGGTCTCAGAAGAAGATATTAATAAGGCTAGTCGTGAAATTCGACTTGCTTTGTTAGAAGCCGACGTTAACTTTAAGGTCGTTAAGGACTTTATTAAAACCATTAAGAAAGAAGCCCTTGGCAAGGAAGTTCAGGAAAGTTTAAACCCAGGTCAACAAGTAATTAAGATCGTTAATGAACAGTTAACGAAGATGATGGGTGAAGAAGCAGTTCCTTTAAACAAGTCTAAGCATATTCCAACTATCATTATGATGGTTGGTTTGCAGGGTACTGGTAAGACTACTACTGTGGGTAAATTAGCCTATCATTTGCAAAAGACCGAAAAGGCCCGTCCGCTGTTGATAGCTGGCGATATTTATCGTCCGGCTGCTGTTGATCAATTGAAACAAATTGGTGATCAGTTAAAAGTTCCAGTATATAGTGAAGACGGAGAAAAAGACGTAGCTAAAATTGTTCAAGATGGACTTGCAGAGGCTGAAAAGAACAAGAATGACTATGTTTTGATCGATACAGCTGGTCGTTTAGAAATCGATGAACCTTTAATGGAAGAATTAGAGCGGGTAAAGAAAGTAGCCCATCCTGATAACATTCTTTTAGTCGTTGATGCCATGACTGGTCAGGCGGCAACAGATGTAGCCAAAGGCTTTGACGAACGCCTTGATGTTACGGGCGTGATTTTGACTAAGTTAGATGGTGATACTCGTGGTGGTGCAGCTCTTTCAATTCGTGCGGTAACTGGTAAGCCGATCTTATTTACTGGTCAAGGTGAAAAATTAAGCGATTTAGATGTTTTCCATCCAGATAGAATGGCATCCAGAATTTTAGGTATGGGTGACATGCTTTCCTTAATTGAAAAAGCCCAACAAGATTATGATGCTAAGGAAGCTGAAAAAGTCGCTGAAAAGATGCGGGAAAATACTTTTGACTTCAATGATTTTGTTGATCAATTGCAACAAGTTCAAAAAATGGGGCCTCTTGACCAAATCATGAAGATGATTCCGGGACTAGCTAATAATCCGCAATTAAAGAATCTAAATGTTGATCAAAAGCAAATTGATCATACTGAAGCAATTGTTTATTCAATGACTCCTGAGGAACGAGAAAATCCTGATATGCTTAATCCAAGCCGTCGCCGAAGAATAGCTGCTGGTTCAGGTCGTCCTGTAGTTGAAGTCAATAGGATGATTAAGCAGTTTAAGCAAATGCGCGACATGATGAGTAAAATGTCTAAAGGAAATATGAAGGGCTTGAGCAATTTGCCTGGAATGGATTCGCCAATGGCTAAGATGGCAATGCGCCGAATGAATAAGAATTTCAAGAAAAATAAGAAGAAGCGTTTACGCAAGGTAAAAAGATTCCATTCTTAAAAAATAAACTGTTAAGGGAAAATACTTTACACCTGTTAAGTTTGGTGGTATATTATTAATCGTTAAGTTTTAGGAGGAAATTAATTTATGTCAGTTAAAATTCGTATGCACCGTGCTGGTGCCAAGAGAAAGCCATTTTACAGAATCGTTGTTGCAGACTCACGTATGCCACGTGATGGTCGCTTCATCGAACAAGTTGGTTACTACAACCCAGTTTCACAACCAAAGGAATTGAAGCTTGACGAAGACAAGATCTTTGAATGGTTACAAAAAGGTGCACAACCTTCAGACACTGTTAGATCACTTCTTTCAGGTGCTGGCTTGATGGCTAAGTTGCACGATGCAAAATACAACAAGTAATTTTGCTATTAATTAAGAGCTTGATGCCGTGTGCTTCAAGCTTTTTTTATACCTAAAGGAGAAAAAATGGAATATTACGATGTTGCTCGGATTTTAACTACGCACGGTTTGAATGGTGAAGTTAAAGTTAGTGTAATTACTGATTTCCCTGAAGATCGTTTTGCTATAGGGATGCATTTGGCAATCAAAGATGAAACTTCTCAAGTTTTAACTGTGGCCAAGAGTAGACCTTTTAAGCAATTTTGGTTAGTTCAATTTGCAGAGATTACTGATATTGATCAAGCTGAAAAATTAAAAGGAAAAATACTAGTTGTTAGTGAAGCCGACCGCGGTGAACTACCTGAAGGCGTTTATTACTATAAGGACATCTTTGACTGTGATGTCATTGATGAAGAATCCGGTAAGCGCTTGGGTAAAATCACTGATATTGAATCACCTGGTGCTAATGATATTTGGCTAGTCCATGAAGATAATGGTAAAGAGTATTGGATTCCTAATATTGCATCGGTGGTTAAAAAAGTAGATGTAGCTAATAAAAAAGTCTATGTTGAGTTATTGGAGGGCTTACGCGATGAAGATTAATGTATTGACACTTTTTCCTGATATGTTTGCTCCTTTGCAAGTTTCAATGTTGGGACGTGGGCTTGAAGATAAAAAATGGGAGCTTAATTTAGTTAATTTTCGTAATTTCACTACCGATGTACATCATCATGTTGATGATACGCCCTATGGTGGTGGCGCTGGGATGGTTTTGCAAATTATGCCGATCAAAAAGGCACTTGACTCGTTACCATCCACAGGTAAGGTAATTATTACTGCACCACAAGGTAAAACTTTTAATGAAAAAATGGCGCAAAGCTGGGCCCAAGAAGATGAATTAACCTTTATTTGCGGACATTACGAGGGCTTTGATCAGCGGGTTTATGACTTGGCTGACGAAACTGTTTCAATCGGTGATTATGTTTTAACTGGTGGTGAATTGCCAACAATGAGTATGATTGATGCTACAGTAAGACTTTTACCTGGTATTTTGGGCAATGCAGCTAGTCCAGTTGAAGAAAGCTTTTCACATGGGTTGTTAGAATATCCGCAATATACGCGTCCAGCAGATTTTGAAGGGCAAAAGGTGCCAGAAGTATTAACTTCGGGTAATCACCAAAAGATTGCTGAATGGCGGCATAAAGAGGCTCTTAAGGCGACTTATTTACATCGCCCAGATATGCTTAAAAATCGTGTTTTAACAACTGAAGAAAAGAAAATGTTGGCAGATATTAAAGCAGAGCTTGATTAAGCAAGCTCTACTTGATATACTATTCATCGTGGCGTGACCACAATGAATAAGTTTAGGGGTGTTCCGCTGGCGTTGGTACGTTGATGAATGCCGAAGAAGGAGAAAAGTATATTATGGATCCATTAATTCAAGAATTAACTAAAGAACAACTTCGTGACGATATTCCTGCATTCCGTGCAGGTGACACTGTTACTGTTCATGTACGTGTTGTTGAAGGTACTCACGAACGTATTCAGTTGTTCGAAGGCGTTGTAATCAAGAAGAAGGGTACTGGCATCGGTGCTACTTACACAGTTCGTAAGATTGCTTCAGGTGTTGGTGTTGAAAGAACCTTCCCAGTTAACGACCCACGTGTTGCTAAGGTTGAAGTTAAGCGTCATGGTCGTGTACGTCGTGCTAAGCTTTACTACTTACGTGAACGTCACGGCAAGTCAGCAAGAATTGCTGAAGCACGTCGTTAATCATAACGTCAATCATAAAAAGGTCAGTTCCAGTGGAACTGGCTTTTTTTCTACCCAAAAGTTGTATATAAAATGCTATGATGGAGTTATGGAATGAATGAGGTGAAATAAATGAAGTTCAATTGCAAATTTGCACTTGTGGCAGCAACCGTATTGACAGTAACACCTATATTATCTTTTCCCAATATCACGACTACGGTACAAGCAACGACGAAGAAAGCCCAAGCAGCTAAGAATACAATCCAGGTAAATAAAGCACCAATAATTTATGATCGTGCAGGTAATTATAATTCGAAATATCATCAAAATATCAAAGCTGGTACTCGTTTAAAATATAGTGGCAAGACTTATATTATTCAGCAGCGCTTTGCAGCTGGGATTCCTGTGCCAACTAGTCGAATTATTGGTGGTAAGCTTTACTATTCGATTGGTAAAGGAGGCTATGTTAAAGAAAGCGATGTGTTAACCTGGCTTGGTAACACAAATACGGTCAAGTTACATTTTCGGCACAAGAAAAATTATATTTATGATAAAAATGGTAAAAAATTAGTTAGCTATAATGGTGGCAAGAATTATTTTACTAATAAACAAAAACCAAAAATTGAGGTACCATACTATAATTCGCCTAAGCAATTATTTAATATTGGTAAGGGCGGTTATATTGATGCCAGCCAAGTAACTACTTTGAATGGCAAGGGAACCGTGTTTTTAAATAATAATGCACCTATTTATGATGCAACAGGCAAGCAAGTCAAGAATAAAAATCTAAAGCAAGGCACGGTTTTAAACTATTATGGTAAACCTAAGAAAGCGGCTGCTAATACTCAATTTTATTATTATCAAAATAAAACTAAGATGACTTTACCTGCAATTCAACAAGGTGATCATACTTATTTTCAGATTAGTAAAACACAATATATCAATGCGGCAGACGTTGCTTTAGTAGATGGTAAGACGTTGTGGGATAAAGGACCTGTGAGTGTGTCTTTAATAAATGATGCATATGCGTATACTGCCAAATTTAAGCAAAATAAAAAGGTGCTTTATCGTGCTGGCGCTAAACTAACGGTTGATAGAACCAAAATAGAAGGTGAAAAATCACCTCAACTTTATTTACATGTTAAAGGTACCAAAAACTATCTTTATTGGGGTAATGAAAAAGACTATGGCGCATCACCATTAGATTATCGTCACGGTTCAACTAATTTAATATTGCAGACACTGTTGCATAATTAGTCTGTGTGTAATACTTTTAAACTGATATCATAAAGGACTATTATCTTAGTAGAAGGTGATAGCCTTTTATTTTAAAAAGATCACAATGATAAAATGGCTGTATTGTAGTAATGATGAAAAAAGATTGTGAAGAAATTCAACTGTGAAACGGTTGTGAAACTAAGACAAAAATCACAAAGCTGGCAGATATCTATTACTAATCTTGATATAAAGGGATTTGTTATTGTGAAGCTATTTTTGTAAAAAATAATATTAAATGTGGAATTAGCGTTAGAACCAATAGTTATCCACATTTGTAAATGTCCCCAGTAAAGTCGAGTAAAACAAAAATTTAAAAGAAGATGGAAAAATGGATTATCCGAAAAAACTGATTGACGAAGTGAAAGAACGATCTAAAGGCATGCAGCTAGAAGGAATTAATTCTGGCTCGGGTCCCCAACATCCTTTATTAATGATTGTCGGTGAAGCTCCTGGTCGAAATGAAATTGTTAATAATATTCCCTTTAGCGGGGATGCGGGTAAGGAATTGGATAAATCATTGAAGCAGATTGGTCTGACACGTGATCAGGTATATATTACATCTGCTGTGAGAAGTCGACCTTTTGCAATCAAAAAGGTTTTTAGCAAGCGTGAAAATAAAGAAGTAATCAAATATCCCAATCGTAAGCCAACCAAAAAAGAGATTCTAGCTCATGCGCCTTTCTTAGATTTTGAAATTGGCTATGCTCAACCAAAACTAATTGTTGCCTTGGGTAATACAGGATTAGAACGTCTTTTGGGGTCTGGTCATAAGATTTCAGCTGAACATGGTCAAGTAATTAAAAATACACCAATTTTACGTTTAAATGAAACTAAAGACGGCTATATTTGGTCAAAAGAAAGATACACTATTTTCCCAGAATATCATCCTGCCGCTGTTTTTTATAATCGCAAGCTAACAGATGATATTATTAAAGATTGGGATAAAATCAAGCCGTATGTAGAAAAGGAAAAATCTGAAAATGAGTAATGAAACTTTTTTGATTCCAATTAGACAAAATAATGATTTATCGGATATCGCTTTAAATGAATTACGCATGGATCTAGATGAGCATGCCTTACATCAACGTTATTACACTGATATTGCTTATTTAGCAGGAAATAGTCGTAAGTATAGTCTAAATAGTGTACAAACCGTTGCGAGCCCTTTGATAGGTAAGAAAATTTTATTTTTGGGTTCTTCCGTTACTTTTGGTTTTGGCGCTTTGGGTGAAAGCTTTGTTGATTATCTTTGGAAGCGTGATGGCGTTGCTGCAATTAAAGATGCAGAAAATGGTACGACCTTAGTTGATGAAGATACTTATAAGCCAAACGATTCTTATGTTGCTCGTTTTAGAGAAGAGTTGACCGAATCACAACCTGATGTTTTTGTCTTACAACTTTCAACTAATGATGCAAATCAAAATAAAAAACTAGGCAAAATTACTAATCAAAACTTTGACACCAAAACCATTACGGGAGCTTTGGAATATATGATTTCAACGGCTCAAGCAAGGTGGAAATGTCCAATTTTAATTTATACTAATCCTTATTTTGCTAATCCGTTATACAAACAGATGGTTGAACGAGTACACGAACTGTCTCAAAAGTGTCACATTGAGATTCTAGATTTATACGATCATCCTGATTTTCAGCATCAAGACGCTTTGTATATGGCTGATGAAATTCATCCAACTCGTGCGGGTTATCTAAAGAAATGGTTACCATTATTTGAAGAAAAAATAACTGAAATTTTGGCATAAAGAAAGACCTAGATAAATTATCTAGGTCAAAATTGAAATTAGTCAATGTTATTACGATACAAGCTAACTACCTTACCCAAAATTGTAACTTTAGGTAAAATGATTGGAGCCATTGTATCATTTTCTGGCTGTAATCGGTAGTGATCCTTTTCTTTGTAGAAACGCTTAACTGTAGCTTCATTTTCTTCAGTCATTGCCACCACGATTTCACCATTGTTGGCAGATGATTGTTTGCGTACGATTACGCTATCACCGTTTAAAATGCCAGCGTTAATCATACTTTCACCGTGGACTTTGAGCATAAAGAGTTCACCAGCATCACTTTTTAAGTCTGGTGGGAGTGGAAAGTAGTCATCAATATCTTCAACTGCCAGAATTGGTTGTCCTGCAGTAACCACACCGATAACTGGAATTTCCTTTGGCTTGATACCTAACTCTTTTTTACCCTCACGGGTAATTTCCAAAGCACGAGGTTTTGTAGCGTCTTTTACTAGCCAGCCCTTTCTTTCAAGGCGAGCTAAATGACCATGGACAGTGGAAGTAGAAGAAAGACCAACTGCAGAACAGATTTCTCTAACTGTAGGTGGAATGCTCCGTTTCTCAACTGTATCGTAAATATATTGCAAAATTTCTAGTTGCTTTTTATCGCTTGTTTTTCTTGGCATTTTTAATTCTCCGTTTGTATTTATGGTACTTAATATTATAACCTAATTCTACCAGATAATGTCAATATTCTCAAACAGGCGTTCTTAAGAAGTTATACTTTTTTTATGATAAAAAATAAGGTAGACTAATGATTGTTAATGTGAGGTGGAACTATTATGGATAATAAAGATGCAATGAGTAAAGAAGAAGAAAAAAAGGTAACAGATCGAATTAATGAACTTTACCATAAGAAAGAAAAAGAAGGATTAACTCCTGAAGAAGAAGCAGAAAGAAAAGAACTGCATAAGAAGTTTTTAGCTAACTTTAGAGCAGCTTTTAAACAAGATGTTGAAAACATGGTTATCTTGGATAAGAATGGTAAAGAAGTTACTTCAGAACGAGCTAAACGTGCTCAAAGAAAAAAAGGACTTAGAAAAGATTAACTAGCTCTTTTAATAAGTTAGAGGATTATGATAAAATATAAATGTTAGTTAGATGGAGGATTTAATAAGATGAATTTAGGTTTAGCAATTTTTTTGATCATTGTTGCGCTCTTGGTTGGTGCAACAGCGGGTTTCTATGGTGCAAGAGCATACATGAAGAAGTACTTTAAGGAAAATCCTCCTATTAGTGAAGATATGATCGTTGCTATGATGTCTCAAATGGGACAAAAGCCTTCAAATAAGAAGGTACATCAAGTAATGAACATGATGAAACACCAACAAAGGTAATTAATTTAGATTATTTTTGGAAAGAGGCGAAGGATTTTCTTTGTCTCTTTTTTTGTGCAATTTTTAAAATGAGGTGAAATATGGGAATATTTAGCAAACTAGGTTGGTTTTTTAAGGCTGAAAAAAAGCGCTACATTATTGGGATTACTTTCTTAGCGCTGACTTCCTTAGCCAATTTAGTACCACCGCGCGTATTAGGTTTGATGGCTGATCAACTTGATCAAGGACATATTTCCTGGGGCCAATACGGAATGCTGATCATTGCCGTTTTAGCCGCAGCGCTCACTCTTTATATTTTGCGCTATTTCTGGCGTAAGCAAATCTGGGGCGGAGCGGCAGAATTGGAACGGCAGATGCGGTCAAAGTTATTCGATCATTTTATGATTATGGACCGAACTTTTTATCAGCGCCATCGAACGGGTGATTTAATGGCACATGCCACTAATGATGTTTCCGCTATTCAGAATGTAGCTGGAGACGGTGTTTTAACTTTAGTTGATTCTTTAGTTATGGGGCTGTCAACAATGATCGCAATGATTATTTTTGTTGATTGGCGTTTAACAATTGTCGCTTTATTACCGTTGCCATTTTTGGCTTTGGGAGCTTGGAAGCTAGGCGATCATCTACATGATGCTTTTGATAAATCACAAGCTGCGTTTTCAAAGCTGAATAATAAGACACAAGAATCCGTTTCGGGTATTAAAGTGCTTAAAACTTTTGGTCAGGGTAAAGAAGATACTGCTGCTTTTGACAAGATGGTCGATGAAACGATCAATATTAATAAAAAAGTTTTTGTCTGGGATTCCTTATTTGATCCACTGGGAACAATAATTATCGGTACTACGTATGTGATCACGATTATTTATGGGGGACTATTAGTAACTAACAAGATTTTATCAATTGGCCAGTTGGTTTCTTTTATCGCGTATATTTCTAACATGGTTTGGCCAATGTTTGCTATTGGTTATTTGTTTAATATTCTAGAGCGTGGTAGTGCTAGCTATGATCGAGTAGAAAAATTGCTTAATGAAAAGCCATTAATTACTGATGCTCATGCAAATCAGAGTATTACAGTTAAAGATTTGCAAGGTGATTTAAAATATAATATTAAATCATTTGCCTATCCTGATGAACCAGAGATTCCAGTTTTACAGCAGGTTAACTTTACTATAAAGCCAGGCCAAACTTTAGGCTTAGTTGGTCGAGTCGGTGCCGGTAAGACGACAATTATTCAATTGCTTTTGCGAGAGTTTGATCAATATGATGGGCAAATTACTTTAAATGGTAAGGATATTAGAACAATTCCACTGAAAGTATTACTTAGCCAAATTTCTTATGTACCACAAAATAACTTTTTGTTTTCAACTAGTATTGGTCGAAATATTGCTTTCTCTTCTGAAGAAGCGAAAAAAGAAGATATTACAACAGCAGCTCAAAAAAGTGATTTACACGATGATGTTTTACAAATGCCTAAAGGCTATGAAACATTAGTTGGTGAAAATGGGTTATCGCTTTCAGGTGGTCAAAGACAGAGAATGTCGATTGCCCGTGCGTTGTTAAAAGATAGTCAGATCTTGATTTTGGATGATGCCTTATCAGCAGTTGATGCGAAGACTGAAACTGAAATTTTATCATCATTAAGAAAAGAGCGAGCAGATAAGACTACGATGATTGCAGCTCACCGCTTAACTTCTGTCATGGATGCGGATCTGATTTTAGTTTTAAAAGATGGGCGAATCGTTGAACGAGGCAATCACCAACAACTTTTAGACGAAGATGGTTGGTATGCAGAAATGTGGCGTAGACAAGAGTTACAAGCAAAGGTGGGTGAAGATGTAGATGAATAACGAAGAACAACATGAATCCGTCTGGTCGAAGACAATTCCGTTTAAAGAACAAGTTGACATTTTTAAACGACTAATGGGCTTTGTGGAGCAATTTAAATTTGAAATGATCATTGCTTTAGTTGGAGCTTTCGTTGTCAGCATAATTAATATTCTTTTACCAAGGGGGTTGCAATATTTCTTAGATCATTTCTTGTTACACCAAAATACAACGGTGCAAGTGATTCTTTTTGCAGGATTATTGTATGCTTTAGGCTCTATTTTAAAGGCAATTATCCAGTTTACTTATCAATATTTCTTTGCCTTAGGCTCAGAGAAAACATTAGAAAGTGTCAGAAGAGCGCTTTACCGTAAGTTACATAAATTAGGGATGCGTTATTTTGACCAAACTCCAGCTGGTTCAATTGTTTCAAGAGTTACTAATGATACAATGACTTTGAGCAATTTTTTGACTGTTCTATCAACTTTTGTAATTGGTGTTTTCTCTGTAGTAACAGCATTAGTAGCGATGTTTACTACTAATGTAGTTGCTGGCTGGTTAATTTTGCTTTTTATGCCAATTCTGTTATTTGTTATTTGGCTTTACTCTCAAAGAAGTTCGCGACTTTATCGTAATTATCGTGAACGCCTTAGTCGAATTAACGCTAATTTGAACGAATCAATTGAAGGAGTCTCTGTTATTCAAGAGTTTAATCAGGAAAAACGGATGACCCACAATTTTGAAGGCGAAAATGGTGGGTTAATGAATACTCGTTTTAATATGATTCGGGTTAATTCACTATTATTGTCGCCTTTAACCTCATTGCTTTATTCATTAGCCTTGGCTGTTTCATTGATGTATTTTGGTTTTCCATTACGTGAGACTTTTGTACCAGCCGGTGTGGTATATGCTTTTTCACAATATATTTCACAGCTGTTTAACCCGATTTCAACTATGATGGACCAAATGACTTTCTTCCAAGATGGGATTGTTGCGGGTAAAAGAATTTTTTATATTTTGGATGATACGCAATATGAACCTAAACAAGATGCACAAGCCGGCTTAACAATTAGCAAAGGGAAGATTGAATTTAAGCATGTGAGTTTTTCATATGATGGCAAGCATGAAATTTTGCATGATATTTCTTTTGTGGTTAACCCAGGCGAAACATTAGGAATTGTTGGACATACTGGTTCAGGAAAAAGCTCAATTATTAATGTGATGATGCGCTTTTATGAATTTGGTCAAGGTGAAGTTTTAATCGATGATGTTGATATTCGTAAATATCCTAAAGAGGAGTTACGCAAAAAACTTGGATTAGTTTTGCAAGAGCCATTTATGTTTTATGGCGATATCGCTTCTAATATTCGTTTATATAATAAGCAGATTACTGATGCTCAAATTAAGGCTGCGGCTAAAGCAGTTCAAGCTGATCAATTTATTGAAAAAATGCCAGGTAAATACTATGCAAAGGTAATTGAAGGTGGAGAGGAATTTAGTCAAGGGCAACGGCAACTAATTTCTTTTGCCAGAACTTTAGTCACAGACCCTAAAGTTTTAGTATTAGATGAAGCAACTGCTAATGTTGATACCGAAACTGAAACTTTAATTCAGCAAGGTCTAAAACGGTTACGTAAAGGACGGACCACTCTAGCAATTGCCCACCGGCTTTCAACTATTGCCGATGCTGATCAAATCATTGTTTTGGATAAAGGACGAATTATTGAGCGCGGTACTCATGAAGAATTATTAGCGCAAAAAGGCTATTACTATAACTTGTATACTTTGCAAAATAATGAAAATAAGGATAATTAATTTTGAGGACGTTTGTTTAGTAACGACGTCCTTTTTGCTATAATAATGAAAAAGTATTAAATAATTATGAATATTTGTAAGGAGAAAAAATGAGAAGATATTTTGCCGTTCGTGGTGGAGCTGGCGATGTTGCACAACCAGATCTTAATGCCAAACCACAAGATAATTTGTATTTAGCTGTCAATTCAGAATGGTTGTCTAAAGCTAAAATCCCTGCAGATAAGACGTCTGCTGGGATTAACTCTGAACTAGATCAACGAATTGAAGATCGGGTAATGAAAGATTTTGCTGATGTTGCAGCGGGTAAAGAAAGAATGCCTGATATCAAGGATTTTGGAAAAGCAATTGCTTTATATAAAATTGCCAAAGATTTTGACAAAAGGGATGCTGAAAAAGCTAATCCAATTCAAAAAGATTTACAAAAGTTATTAGCTTTGAGTAGCTTTAGTGATTTTGAACAAAAGGCTGCTGATTTATTTATGGGTCCATATACTTTGCCATTTGTCTTTGATGTTGATGCTGACATGAAGAATACTGATGTAAATGTGCTTCATTTTGGTGGACCAAGTACATTTTTACCAGATACTACGACCTATAAAACAGCTGATGCCAAAAAACTCTTGGATATTTTACAAGATCAAAGCATTAATTTGTTAATGATGGCCGGGGTTGGTAAGAGTGAAGCACGTACTTATGTTGCCGATGCTTTAGCTTTTGATCAAAAATTGGCTAAGATTGTTAAATCAACCGAAGAATGGTCAGATTACGCAGCAATCTATAATCCAGTAAACTATGCTGAATTTATTGCAAAATTTAAGTCATTTAAGATGGCTGACTTTATGGCTGCTGTTTTGCCAGTTAAACCAGAGCGTATCATTGTAATGGAACCACGTTTTCTTGATCATGCTGAGAGTTTATTAAACGCAGCTAATTTTGCCGAAATTAAAGGCTGGATGTTGGTTAAATACATTAACAATGTAGCTAGATTTTTGTCTCAAGCTTTTCGAGAAGCAGCATTTCCATTTAATCAGGCAATTACTGGTACGCCACAATTGCCAACTCAAATTAAACAAGCTTATCGTTTAGCAAATAGTGCTTTTGATGAAGTAGTCGGCATTTTTTATGGGCAAAAGTATTTTGGAGCTAAGGCCAAAAAGGATGTTGAAGACATGATTCGTAAGATGCTCAAGGTTTATGAGGAAAGAATCAAATCAAATACCTGGCTTTCTGCTGAAACGAAAAAGAAGGCAGTAGTTAAGTTAAAAGCCTTGGTCTTAAAGATTGGTTATCCAGATAAGATTGAAGAAATCTTTGATTTACTGCAAGTTGATCCTGAAAAGAGCCTCTATGAAAATGAGGTAGCAATGTCGACAGTGCGTACTAAATATATGCTGGCTAAATTAACTAAGCTGGTTGATCGTTCGGTATGGTTAATGCCAGGTAATTTAAATAATGCCTGCTATGATCCACAAAGAAATGATTTAACTTTCCCAGCAGGAATCTTGCAGGCACCGTTTTATGATATTAATCAATCGCGCGGTGCTAACTATGGCGGTATTGGTGCAACTATTGGTCACGAAGTATCACATGCTTTTGATAATAGTGGTGCTAAGTTTGATGAACGAGGAAATATGAATAATTGGTGGACTGATGCAGACTTCGCTGAATTTAATAAACGAGTTGGCCAAATGGTTGATATTTTTGATGGTTTGCAATATGGTCCAGCTAAAGTGAATGGTAAGCAAGTTGTTGGTGAAAATATAGCTGATTTAGCTGGACTTGCCTGTGCTGTCCAAACTGGAAAAGATGATGGTGCCGATTTAAAGGATCTTTTTGAAAACTATGCTCGTAGCTGGATGCAAAAACAACGTCCTGAAGCAATTAAGACTGAAGTTCAAACTGATGTCCATGCACCACAACCAACTAGAGTAAATATTCCGGTTCAATGCCAAGATGAATTCTATGATGCATTTGGCGTTAAGAAGACAGATGGCATGTGGCTTAACCCAGAAGATAGAATTACAATCTGGTAAAAATAACAAGAATCTATATTGGCTTAAGTGAATAAGATGAAGATAACCCATTAGGTTATGTAGCATTGACCTTTGATAAGCTTAACCACCAAATTTTAGGTGGGGCAGTAATGTCTACTTATGATTTAACAGGTCAAGGAAATGTCCTTAGTTTAGCTATTAGCCAAAGACTTACTTTAGAAGATCTTGCAGAACAAGATTTCTTCTTCTCGCCAAGTTTTGACCGTCAATGTAGTCTACTTAACTTGGCGGCCCAACATGCCTTAGGCTGGGCTAAATTCTAATTTAATGAAAGTAGGTCTCAATATGAAGTATCCAGAAACAAAAGAAAAGTTAAATGAATTAGTCATTAATTTATTGCATATGCACATGATTGTTCGCCGTCACCATTGGTATATGCGCGGCAGTCAATTCTTGAAGTTGCACCCATATCTTGATGACTTAATGGATGAACTAGATGATCAGATTGATGGTCTTGCAGAAAGACTAATTACCATCGATGGTTCACCTGTTGCCACTTTAAGGGAAGTTGTTCAATTAAATAAAATTCCTGGTGAAAAGGGGAGTTGGGACTTCACTAATACACAAAGACTTGAAAAGATCATTTCAGGCTATCGTTATTTAGATAAGCTCTATGAAGAAGCGCTTGAAGCTTCTGATAAAGAAGGAGATTACTCGACTAATGATATTTTGACTGGTTTCCATACTGATCTTGAAAAGCGGCTTTGGATGTTAACGGCTGAACTTGGTCAAGCTCCAGATATTGATGCATAAGTCGTAAATTTAGAGAAAATAGCGAATCTGTAGTGGTTCGCTATTTTTTATGGCAAAAAGCTCTATCACAATTTACGTAAGCACCTGAAATTTGGACTATAATTTCGAGGCTTTTGTTATGTCTAAATTATCTGAACGAGACATTAATTATTTCTGAAACTTGCGAACTCTGTTCGCGGGTGTGTCATTGTTTCATAGCTTCTGCTTTAGTTTTACGCTTTCCTTCAGGTCTTTGTCTGTGTTGCAGGTTTATCCGTCATTTGGCCCGACTAGACATCTGTACGCGCACATGAAAAAATTGATAGTCAATTCCTTCGTTAATAACGTCACTATTAGTGATACACAAGAAAAATGCTACCAAATCAGTCAGATTTAGTAGCATTTTTTTAGATTAACTAAAGTAAATTTTAGAAAAGATATTTATTAGGCAAGACAGTTAGGTAATGTTTATTTTACAAACCCTGCACTAAACCAGTTAGTTGCGCTTGGTTTAAGGAGACTGTCAAGAAGTTTGTGTAAATAATCTCTCTCGTTGATTGACTTTTTTATT